>JABHHG010000047.1 GCA_018671635.1 Fidelibacterota bacterium
AAAACTGGCCTACTGGCGAGGTGAGGAATGTGTCTAACGGAGTCATATAAATTAATGAGTCATATTTGTAAACATCATCATCCACATATATAAGGGTGTCTGCTTGCAGCCATTGAGAAGTATATTCACTACTCCCAGTACCATATTCATAATCTTCCAATACTGGCTTATAACGTTCATCATCCACATCCCATTCTAACTTTTTAATACTAGAAAATTGATGTGAATAAATAATTAAAGAATCAACTTGGGGGATGTCCTCCACAATATTTGTGTTGGAAATAGTTCCATCCCCATCAATGTCGGGACAAGCATCTGAAATTATGCTACATCCATCAGTGGTCTCATCAAATACAGAGACTGATATCTGCGCATCTAAGTCGTCAGGTTCAACTTTTAAAATAAAATCCGAAAAGGTTCGGAGGTTTAACGTATCTCTATTGGGGTTTAATAATCCTGGATTTAAAACTGTATTCGCAACAGGACCCTCTTTCTGGTAGTAGAAAAATTTAGCATTAAAATCAGAACTTAAATCATAAAAGTATTCTGAGAAAATACCTTCTTCAAAACCTAAATCACTATCTTCAAGTGTATTTACATTTATAGTTCTATCATTGGTACTTGAAGTAAGGTCTTCCTCACAACTCACAACAAACAAGGCTAAAATGAATAGCTTTGAAATAAACTTAGTAATATTCAATGAACACCTCAATCGATTCTAAACATAATTTAGAATCTTAACATATAATTTTTAAATATGGGATAAATAACAGAGCCAAATTTACACATATATTAAATATGTGTTCAAATTAAATACTTGTAACAAAGTATGTCAACCTGCACGTTAACAATTGATATGCCATGACTTTATTTTACGAGGAGAGATTTCTGAATTGTCGAAAAGGTTTCACTATTTTCTAATGAACTTGATTCAAATTGGATGAAGTAAAGTCCACTTGCGAGATGAGATGCATCCCATGAAAGATTATGATAACCAGAACTTAATTGTGAATTTATCAACTCTTGAATCAGACGACCTCGAACATCATATATATGTATTTTCACCATGCTTTCATACGGTAATGCAAAAGGAATATTAGTTGAGGGGTTAAATGGATTTGGGTAATTTTGGCTCAATGAATATGATTCAGGAATTGAATGAGTAATAAATGCTACACTTTGAGCAATGCTATATGAATCACCATCTGCGATTCTAAATCCTGAAAATTCATTTACACGACCATTCACCCTAAATCTGTTTATATCAATATGGGTATCATCAGTAATTGTATTTATAATTTCAAATTTTATATCTGCCAATACTCCATCATGATTTACAATACTTGAGGTACAATAAATAATAAGAGAAACTCCATATTCACTTTCAGAGATTATTGTCTGATAATTATCTTGAGTCAACGAATGAGATACTATTTCAATATTACTCAAATTAAAAATATCCGCATCAAAACTAATTTCTAACTCGATACCTTCAATTAGATTCTTCTCTTCAATTGCTATAGGGAGCATTAAGAACTCATCTTCTTCAGCAATAGAGACATAATGAGACTCCATCTCTGACACTTTTGAGAGATTGACAACATCAGTGTCCCAATCACCGTCAACGTCACCAATTTTATACCCAACAATTTCTTGATTAATAAAATCTTCAACTATAGGTGACAATGATTCAACCTTGAGTACTTCATCAACATAAACTCCATCTTCATTCTGTAAAGCATCTACAAATTCTTCAGCACTTTCGAGTATTTCCATATCAATCAGCGAGGGGGTGAAAATCCAATCCAGTGGATATACAAAGTCATTGATAGACTCCTGGCTCCCATTAAATAATGTTGAAATAAAAGATTGGTCAAAAAGCGAAAGTAGATTTTCATCCTTTGGAATAAATCTCCACGCTAAACTATACTCATTTAATGAATCTACATTCCCAACTAAAAGTCGAGCAACGGCAGAAGCATCAAAAGCATTAATCCAACCATTTAAATCAACATCAGCAATATATCTTTCATCACTATTAAAATCAATTAACCCAACAGAATATCGAGCTATTCGAGAAGCATCTACCGCTGATAATCCATTAATTGAATTATCTTCTTTGCTCATTACACTTAGATAATCTCCTCTTAATACAGCGGGGAAAAGTATATCTCCAGATGAATCTGATAAATCATTATACGCAGTGTCTAAAGTCGTAAATTCAGATATACCTACCAAATCAACTACTGCATCATCAACAACCGCATCCTCATTTGAATAATATTCCACAGAGCCTCCAATCTGAAACAGACCCTTTACAATATTTAATTTTTGAAAATTCGTGTTAATCTCGCGAATGTTTAAATCTGATTTAACAAAATCAATGGTTACTTGCTGGCCGATATCACCTGTAACTTCCAATACTAAATCAAACATTTTATTTATCCCATATGGATTTATGGGGTCGGCTGATGAGTATAAAACAATACCTAAAGTATCTTGTGCCTCACTTGTATATCCCCAAATAAGTGAATAATCTGAATCTATTGCATCATCATTCACAGAGATTGATTCTTCAACAAATATCCCAGTTGAGATATCAATATCAGAAACAATTATTTTCTCAGGGTCAATGGCAAGCTGTACTTCAATTCCATAAATATTTTCTGAATCATAATTATGCAAATTTATAGGAATTCTATTTTCAATTTCTGGCTCTGGATAAATATTTTTATCCGCAAGTAGCAAAAACGATTGTAAATACTCACAAGTGCTCAAATCGATTCCCGCATTGGGATTGTAATTTGATGCAAATGGATCACTACAGCCAACACAACTGGTATATTCACAAGAACCATCATCATAAAAAGGCTCTGGTTTATTGCTTCCATCACAATCTACATTTGTATAACAGTAATAATTGCAAGCCGTGTCATCACTACAACCTGAAGTATACTCAATCATTCTCACTTCGACACGAATATTTTCAAACTCTTCTTCTAAAATTGCTATTTGGTTTCCATTTTGATTTCGCATATCAATTGATGCATTACCGATGTGCAATAGTATAGAGTATTCTTCACTCAAGTCACCCATTTCCCATGAGAGAACAATCTCTCCATACTGATTAAATTGTGTATGAGAAATATTGAGTGACTCGCCAATTATGTTCCAGACGTACAATGTATCATTAGCTTCATGAATATCTTGTGAAAAATACGGTGAGTCTAATCCTTCATTCTCTGAAAGCCAATTAGAATTATCAATTTTAAAATTGGTGTATGAGGGGAATGTGGAGTTAAATGGCAAATGATGTTCATCTTCCCCTGCACGGAAACCATCTGATGCATTTACACTAAACCCTAAATCAATAATATCTCCAAATGGATTATACCATTCTTCCCCAGCTCCAAATGCACGAGCTGATAATTTCATTCGCCAATCTGAGCTTTCATCGGGTTCAGAAATTAATTCAGGATTTAACTTATTTTGGATTTTCAAAACTAAATCAGCTTCATATGCAAATATCCAATATCCCATAAACGATTCAATTTCAAAACTTGGTATATGAGTGGCACTCGAATTATCAAATCCAAGCATTCTAGATGAAACTAGCCCCAAAGAGATGGCTTCGGTAACAGGAAGCAATTCACCATTACCTCTTAACACATCAATTGCGCCCATATTAAAAGTCTCTATGAGGGGATTAGAAATCAAATTCCATCCCGCCTCTAATGGTATATCAAATTGATTAAATAATTCACCACTCAACTGCATATTTGCAGGGCTATACATCCAAAAATAATAACCCTCACCAGAATTTAAACTGAGATTAGTATCATCACCATTTTGAGCAAACGCCGTCCAGTTAAACCCTACTCCCGAATTATTTAATGCAGTATAAAAGTCGGGGTTTTCTAAGCCAACCGGAGTTCCAAATAGATGCCAACCTGCTTCAAAATCATGACTCTTTTGACTCTCAGAAATTATGAATTGATAGTCGCTCTCATCAGAATAGTTTGCAAATTCACCACCACTTGCGTTAGTAATGGTATATCCACCAATATCAGTAATGGTCGCCTTCACTTTCACCTCATTTGTATATCCCTGGAAATTAGAAGGGTCAATATCCTCATAAGATGTATTAATATCATCAGTAGATAGTAAATGCAGCGTTTGAGTATCTTGATTAAATTCACCATCATATGATAAATAAATATCCAGAGTACTAATTGACTCAACATTTTCAAATTCTAATTCTATATCTAAACTGCCATTACCAACTATCTCCGCACCATTGGGTGAAATAACTGATACCGTGGGCCTATCCTTAGTCATCCTACAAACTTCTTCTGAATGCGTACAAAGATCATTGAAGTTACATGATAAAATCTGATAACAATATTCAGTGGATGGCAATAAGTCTTCATCCAATAAAGTGTATTTTTTTAATAAATCACCATCCTGTGATGGATTCAGATACATTGTATCGGAAGCCATAAATTCTAAATAGATAAGATCATTTCTACGGATTATATATTTAGTTGCCAGATTATCAGGACCTAAATTTGAAGGTAAACCATAAAAGGGGGGACGTGGACGCGGACCACCATCATACATACCATTTAGCAGTCCATCTTCATTGGGTATATCAAGGAATGGTTCAAAATCATCCCAAAAACCATCTTCATCATCATCGTTCCAGCCCTCAAATCTTTCACCTTCATCAAGCCAACCACTTTCATTTAAATCTTCAAAATCCCATGCATAATTGCCTTCCCCTTCATCGGGATATATATAATTCAAATCTCCTGGGCATAAATTATCGAATCCACAATCTTCAAACGGCTCTTTATCGTCCCAAACTAAATTATTATTCAAGTCAGCATAAGATTCACCGGTAAACATGGACTCAAGCCAATCCAATTCTATATTATATAATCCAGCCTGGATATTTACCGAGTCAACAAGAGCGGGAGCTGGTGCGGCTAAATAACTCACAAATACAGAGTCAATTGAAAATAACTCGGTTCCATCATTTACTTCTAACTGGAATCCTTTCTCACCATATCCTTCAATGCTAATAGCTAATTCCGGATCTGTATGTTGAGAGTTTGATGCAGAAGTCCAAGTGAATGCTAAATCATCTAATGGCTCAAGGTATAAATATAAATCTCCATCTTCCTCATAACTATTATCTGGATCATATGACTGATTATCATTGCTGAAATCTGAATATACGGGCAGTAAAATTGATGTATTTTCTTCATTGTCATCTTGAAGATCATACACAACAATATCCATGCCTGCCTTACTCACAGGCGGTCTATTCTCGAGTGACAGTAATTCTAACACTTGAAATGATTTATCACCTTCACCTGCGATATTTATAGCAGAAACTTCATATGTATAAAGTGATGAAAAATCTAGCCCTCTATCAATAAATGTATTACCTGTTATATTCTCACCTTTTAGTTCACCATTTCGCCAAATGTTAAATTTTTGAGCTGGATATTGTTGAAGGCCTGATTGGCAGCACGGATCCTCCCAGGTAATTGTGGTTTCTCTATAACCCCCAAATCCTGCAAGGTTAATTGGTGGTTCTGGGATTGCATTTCCCACAATAATTGAAATTGACGATCGAACACTTGAAGGCAGATAACCCAATCTAACAATTTCTCCATCTTCAATTTTTTTAAAAGAAACCCCATCATTTAAATAGACAGTATTATCTACGATATTATTAAAATAAAATATCAACTCTGGATACCCACCAGCCTGAGATTCAATTTGCGCATCCCAATTAATCACTGAAGATGACAGATCAACATCAGCTCTTACATCCTGAGTATATTTTTCAATAAACTGACCCCCAATTGAATGCCCCCATTCGGGATGTGAGAAAAATAATGAAATTCTATCACTTATCACTGGTGGTTCAATTACATCGAATTCAGAATCATATTCATTCGTAGCTTCTGGATCTACACCAATTAAATTATATTCATCATTATCTACATTAGCAATAGGATTCCCATTAGAATATGTTAGCTCTGCAATAATCTGAATTGCCCATTCAAGAGATTCACCAAATGGTGCCTCTGGGGTTGCACAGAATATATCTGAATCATCAGAATAACCAAAGCCACCCAATGAAACGCTTCTGACGGTAAAACAATATTCTACCCCTTGCTCTAAATCAGGGATATGCGTTTGAGTTAGATTTGTGGATTTAACAAACCCACCAAATGCATCATGTAATTCATAAGAATAACCAAATTCTGCATAATTGGGTGGAACAGACCAATCAACAACTATGCGGCCATTCCCTGCCAATGATTCAATATCTTGAATATTAGGTAAGGGGGTAACAATTATAGAAATAGGATTATGATAAACACCCTCAACAGCATTTGCATTTAATGCCACAACTACGTACCCATATTGAGTATTTGCAGTAATATTCAAACTATCAATATATACACCATTACCCCCAGCCCAAAATGCTTCTTCAGTAATTAAATTATCATCGCGATAGATATTATAATAAGAACTTGCCGGGTGATTATTCCACGTCAATGAAACAAAGCCCTCACCGGATGTTAAATATAAACCTTCAACTTCTGTTGGAGGTGGAATATTAGAAGATTCACAAACTAAACTACTGGCTTCTGATACTCCAAACTGATGTATTGCGCTAATTTTTATACATCGTTGCTCATGGACTTGCAAATCATCAATTAAGTAAGAATTTTCCGTATAATTTTCTTCGATTATGTTATCCGATTCATCAAAAATTATAAATGCATAATCATTATCGTCAGCATACGGATCAGGTGAAAGCCAACTAAATGTAACTTGCCCTGCACCAGATGACGATTCAATTTCGGTCACTGGGAAAATAGGCAATACCTGAATAATCACCAATTCAGACTGCTCACCTTCTCCCACTTCACTATTAAGTCCGGATACCTGGAATTCAAAATCAATATTAGTATTAAGACCTGAAACAACTGCCGATGTAATATTATCAGAAGTGGTGAATGTCACTTCCCCATCAAGATAAATATTATAATTAGACGAATTAGCTTCAGCATCCCATGATAATGAAATGGATGCCTCACCAGCTTCTGCCACTAAACCTTGAATTTGACCAGGAATTGTTTCTGGGCCTATAGTCAATCCAATTGGCGTAGATGATTCTCCAAACTCACTTAGAGTATGAATAGTTAAATTATAGGAGCTTGACCAACTTAAAGCTTCAATTATATGTGGTGAGGATATACTAATATCTACATCTTCATTTTCAATAGTACCAACCAAAGAGTATGCAAATATATTTCCCAATCCACAAGGCTGCGACCAATCAATTACAGCTACGTTCTCTCCATCATTTACTTGAACTGAAAAATCATCAATAGAACCTGGAGAACTAACACATTCACCTTCTTGAGTTGCTAATTCATCATAATTACAGGCGTCAGGATTCATACATCCGATATCATCTGCGAATGAATATGCAACTAAACAAAAAATGGATAATATATATCCCAGCTTACTCATTTAAGTTTTGAATAATACATTTATATCTCACTAACTCACCTCATTTAACATGGAATATATTCCACATTTCTGACCGAAAATTAATATAATTCTATTGTCATATTTTATGAAAAGAATCACAATATGTGAGTATCATATCAATTTTACGATTATTGTGATAATAATCACAACCAAAGTTATAATTCACATAAAGTTAATATATAGCAAAAGCCCCTAGCAAAAAGCTAAGGGCTTTTGAGTAAAACGTTGAAGTTTATATTACTTCAATAACATTAACTTTTGAGTTGCAATATGCGCACCCGCTTCAACACGAACCAGATACATACCACTTGCAATACTTCCAGCATTCCAAGTAAATGTATGATATCCTGCACTCATGTGTCCGTTTGCCAATTCAGCAACAACTTGACCTACAATATTGTAAACCTTAACAGAAACAAATCCGTCTTGGTTAAGATCTAGGTTTAAGTTTGTTGATGGATTGAATGGATTTGGATATGCTGCACTTAAAGCAAATTGCTCAGGTACAGGATTCATGAATGAATTCACGTTACCCACTACAACTGACATGCTGTTGATATCTTCAATTTCAATTGAAGTCTCAACTTTCATATCAATTACTTCACCATTTACTACCAAATGAACATCTGCATCAATATTTTGTGGAGCAATCCATGATAATTCAATTGCATTATCCACATTATTTTTATCGGCAGATATATTCCAAGCTTGATATTCATCATAATCAATAGAACGGATATCACTAAAGAAGTAAGGTGCATCAACACCGATACCATTCATATCCTTAGTTCCAACCCAATCACTATTATTAATATGCATATCAATACCATCCGTAGGATTAGGCATATCATATTCATCTTCACCATACTTGAAGCTTGAATTTGCATCTTCTGACAAACCAATAGTGATATAATCACCAGAAGCTATTCCTTGAGCATCTTTTGCATTCAATGAAAGTCTCCATACATTATCAGAAGTTTCTCTAGCTAAACCTGACTCAACAGGAGCAAAGCTTAAAGAAACATCACGAGATGTATTCACCCAATATCCACCCCAAGGTTGAAGTCTTGAATATGGGAAATGAGAATCACCAAACCAACCATTGATTGTTGGGGCAACCCAGCCTGCATCAACAGCATCTTCCCATGCCAATGTAACACCACTTGAGGTTACACCAATATCACCCTTATCAACTTCAGTTACTAACGGATTAGAAATTAGATTCCAACCATCACTTAAATCAAGAGATGAGAAACTATCGCCATTACCTGGGTCACCCGTTACTGGTTGACCATATTCAAGTGAAAGTAATCCACTCGAAGAATTAGATAAAGCAAGATAGAAACCTTCACCATGACTTAAGCTAAGATCTTCGTATGCACCATCTGCATCAAAGGTTAACCAATCAGCACCCCATGTGCCTAATGATCCAACATTATCATTCATTAGTGTACTACTTGCACCACCTACGTCCATTGCTGAACCAAACATATGCCATCCTCCAGAGAAGGAATTAGACAATGAATGTGCAGCCAATGTGAATGAATTATCACTAGCATCATCATTAGATTGTTGGCCTTCACCATTAAAATCGCCAATATCAGTAACCGTAATTCTAATTGAACCATCGTTATAGATTTCTGAACCATCAGAATCTACAGAAGCAGAATAAGAACCATTATCGTCACCATCAGCTTCACCAGAGATTGATCCTTCATCATCATCTTCATTCACCCAACCATTTTGGCCAAGGAATTCGATATCGATAGATGAAATGAATCGATCGTTAGTTGTTGAGAATTCAACAGAATAATCATCATTATCAAAACGAGAATCATTAAATGTATGAATTTCACTACCATTTGGATTCAATACAGTAACCGTAGGTCTTGCATGTGTATGATGTGAAGCATCATCACTGGCATCGCCTTCGTCATCACTATTAAAAGCTTCAACAGTAAAGCTATAATCTGAATCAGCAGCTAAAGATTGTTCATGGTGAGAATAAGTTGCACCATCACCAGAATCATTAGCATATTCAGCAACCTCTTCACCATTTAAGTAAACCTTAAAGTATTCAGTATTATTTAGATCTCCCGTATAGTGTGCTACACCATCAGCATCCGTAAAGTCAGCACGGTCAAGAACACCTTCATTCCATTCAATTTTAATATGCTTGAATGCAGTGTAAGGATCAACAATGCTTAATGCAACCGGAGCAATCGCACTAGGCTCATCGTCAATTGAAATTGAGAATGAAGCAGATACAGATGCACCATAGTTATCTGATACAGATAATGTGAATGTATGATCACCTTCTACTAATGACTGATCATTGGATAAAGATGGATATTCAGGAAGCTCACCACTGGTTGATGCTTGTCCAGCGTCAAGTCCAGGACCATCATAAGACCAACTATAAGCCAGCTCATCACTATCGCTATCATTAACCGAATTTGCAGACATTGAAATATCTTTTGAATCTTCATCAGTGTTCATATACCATTGTTGATCATCTCCAACAGATACTGAAGGACCTTCATTTCTTTCGCCTTCAACACCTACAACAATAGAAGATTCATCAGAATCGCCATATGAATCAGTAACAATCATTCTAACAACATATACGTCAGATGGAAGATTGTCTGAATACGTAATTTCAGATGAAGCATCAAGTTCAGTTACATAAATTTCATCACCACCATCAAGTTCAAATGGCTCACCTAAATCATAGCTACCATTTTCATTTAAATCAGAAAATGAGAAACCTTCAATTTCACCTGCAATCAATTTAAATTCGTATGAAAGATCATCGCCATCAGCATCAGATGAAGCAGATGCATCAAATGATAGAGAAGCAGTTGAACTTTCAGGATCACCATCATGAGGTACGTACCATTCTTGATCACCACCGTCATAATCGTTACCATCAGAATTATGAAAATCATCCATAGTAGAATCAGAAGCACCATCACCTGCAACAATCAGGTCAAGACCTCCTGCAGCACTTGGATCAGCATTTGGCTCATCATCAATACTTACAGAAATTGAAGCATCACCTTCACGTGTAGCTGAACCACCTCTAACCGGATAGTCTGCAGTTACATGCAAATTAAGTGAGAATGATTTTGTAGCACCATCATGTACATTGCTCACTGAGAAACTAACATCATCAGAATCAGCACCAGAAAGGGCTAAGTCTTCAGATCCATCCGTTTGTGTCCATGAGAATGAACTGATTGAATCAAATTCATCAGCATCATCTGAAGCAGAACCATCAATATGAATGGTAATTTCATTCGCATCAGGGCTACCATTATGAGGAATCTCATAGGCACCCGAACTTAAGTTAGTACCATCTAAAGATTCAACATGAGCAACAACAGAAACTGGATCTAAGTTATCATCAGTAGTTGCAGATGCATCAGATTGCGTTCCAGCAATATTTTCCTGAGCACCACCAGAAGCACGTACACTGTAACCATTGGTAGATTCACCCGCTGCATTAAATGCAGTTAATGTATAACCCCATTGTGATTCATATAATAGACCTTGACCACCATGACCTTCACGATCTTCATCGTCAAGTAATGATAAAGCTGAAAGACCATCTAAATGATCAGCACCTTCACGGTATAATTTATATGATGTTGCAGGATAAAGTCCTGCAGAAGCGTCCCAGCTTAATGCAATAGAACGATCACCACCATCAGCAGACAATGCACCAGAACCAACTGTGGGTACAATGTTACCAATATAAATTCTCAAACTTTGCACATTTCCTTGTGAAAGGAAAAAGTCAACTGAAGAACCATCAGAAATAGAATGGAAAGTTCCGTCAGAATCATCATCAAAGTTTAATACTTCAACGTACATAGGTACGCCTAAAGGTGAGTTCAAGTAGCTAAATGAAACCGATGCTTCACCTGACATATTAGAAATCACTTCAACATCCCATGTAGTTAGATTATGTTCAAAAAATTCATCATCTTCAGTCACAACATCCTGAGTAAAATTATCACCCCATTGTGAGTCCCATTCTTCATGCGGGAAATACAATGAAATATAATTACCAGAACCTACTGGAGGTTCAGGAACATCAAATGCAGAATCATAACTATATGTACCTGCAGGTGACACACCTAATTTATTGTTTGAATCAGATTCAGTAAATGTACCCCATCCATCTATTTCAGCAGTCAATTGAAGACCCCATGAAATACCTTCAGAAGCTTCAGCAATTGCACATACTAAATCAGAAGATGAAGAAGAACCAAATTGGTTGACAGACTGAACTGCAAAACAATGTTCAACACCAGCTTCAAGACCTACAACTTGAGTTGTAGTTGCACTTGTTGATTTAACAAATTCACCACTCGCATCTAATACATCGTACGTATATGAAGCATCACACATGCTACTTGGTGCTGCCCAACTTAAAATTACACGAGATGGACCAGAAGCAGCAGCTAAGTCTGAAACACCAGGAACTGTATAGTCACATTGTGAACCGTCATCCCATACTGCACTTGAATCGTAGTTGTCTGCACAATCAGTAGTACAGCCTAAACATGATGATCCGTCACCATCACATTCGCCACACACATCGTTTGCAGATGAACCACCACATGCACCAGCACAGTCATCTACATTACCGGCACAATCACATTCGCCATCTAATATACCAGGA
Source organism: Fidelibacterota bacterium (assembly GCA_018671635.1). Taxonomy (GTDB): domain Bacteria; phylum Fidelibacterota; class Marinisomatia; order SCGC-AAA003-L08; family D37C17; genus JABHHG01. Next base: position 12,275 of record JABHHG010000047.1, read on the forward strand.
CCACCACATGTACCGCATTCATCAACTTCAGCAGAACCACCACAATCACCGGCACAATCTAATTCGGCACAAGAACCGTCATCTGCAGTTGCATCAGCGTTGTAGTTACATGCACCCGCATCAGTACAGCCAAAAGTGTTATTTGCAGTTGCAATACCATTTATAATACTGAGTTCATTATTTTCCCAACCTGGCAATTCACTCTCAGAATTTAATGACAAGATACTTCCATTCGACGCATCATATAACAAGATTTCAGCAGGTAGCCCACCAGTTAGCAAACCAACGACAGAACCATCATCACCCATCAATGGTAAAGTTGTATAATTGACATCTACCATAACACCGCCAATACAAGTACCATCTTCTAAAAATGCAGCTAGCACATCATTAGTATCATATCCTTCGCCATCAACCGAGATGCCCTCAAACATGTAAAATGATTGCAGTGTAGATTGATCCCAACACCATTCATCATCTCCAATGGCAATACAGTTACGTGCATACATGCTACCTAGCAGTAAAAACACTAACATTAACTTCTTCATTTTATCTCCTCCTTCTGTATTATAAACATAATTTTCATTTATGAATTTCTCCTCACTTCGGGCTGAATTAACCTCAAATTTCTTAAACAAATATATGTCGTTGCAAAAATGACAAACAATCAGAAATTTGCACTGGAAAGAAAAATATGATATACATCACGTTTTGGACCCCTCCTCCTTCAGGAACTCAAACTCATTTATTATTAGGCTTTTATACTGAAAATGCACAATTCTCCAATCGAGACACAATTTCACCCCCAACGGGTCTCGAATGTTACGAAATGCAACAATTAATCACAAGAAAAATGTTGAATAATTCTGAGCCCCTCAAATTAAATAATCGATTCTAACTAACTTTAACTTTTAATTGAGATTGATTTACTTTTAAAATTACACTGTCTAGGCAGTAAAAAATTTATAAGCTTAAATATCACCTCGTGCCACTTAGATGGCATGGGACGGCGAGGTGAGAAGGCGGGAGCCCCGGATTTATTCGGGGCTCCACATTTTTTAGGAAACAAAAAAGGCAACCGAAGTTGCCTTTTTTGTTTCCTCTGAAATTCACTCTATTCTATTGAGTCAAATACTTAAAATACTTCCCATCGGTGGACATAATGACTTTCGTGGTGGAGTCCAATGTCTTTATATAGGTTTCCAGCGATTTTTTAAAATTATAAAATTCAGGTGACTTATTGTAAGCATTCGCATAAATACTTACGGCTTCAGCATCAGCATCACCCTTAATTATCTGAGCCTCTAAATAAGCTTGAGATCGAACTTCTTTAGACTTTTGAATTTGCATTCCCAAAATTTCCTGCTTCTTACCTTGACCTTGGCCGCGGTATTTTTCTGCAATCATATTTTGCTCAGAAATCATTCTATTAAATAATTTAGATTGAACCTGTTTATTATAATTAATGCGTTTAAGCTGAATATCAATAACTTCAATTCCCATTTTTAATTCTGATAATCGAATTGCAACATTATCCTTTATGGATTGAAGAATATCTAATCGTGCACCTTGGCTCACTTGAGACCCGGAGTCCTCAGCGCTTATATCACCCTCTTCCCGCTCTTCTGATGTTTCCATTTGTCGCTGAGTGGATCTGATTATCTCATTCATGGTTCGATTTGTTATCTCATCACGTACCGCACCATCAATAATATCATCTAATCGAGATTGAGCCAACATCTCATTTTTTGCAGATTTATAAAATTGAAGGGCATCCACAATTTTCCATCTTGCAAACGCATCAATAAAGATATATTTATTATCTTTTGTGGGAATCTCATTAGCAGAGCCATCCCATTCCAATATCCGCTTATCAAATTTTATCACCGTTTGGATTAATGGCATCTTGAATTTTAATCCCGCATCGGTAATAATCTTGCCAACCGGCTTACCAAATTGGATAATGACTGCTTGTTCTTTCTCGTTAACTACAAATAATCCTCCTGATAAAATGAGGACTATTACAATAAGCACTATTGGGAAAATAGATTTCTTCATTTTGAACCCCCATTCACATTTAACATGGGTAAAAAGTTTTCTAATTCAGATGATACTAGAACTTTATTTGGAATATTAGAAAGTACTCTTTCCATGGTTTCTAAGTAGATTCTATCTTTTGTAATTTGCGGTGCCTTCTTATATGCTTTCAGCACTTTTTCAAAAGATGCCACATCCCCTTTTGCCGTGTTTACTCTATCAATAGCATAACCACGTGCTTCATTAATAATTTTCTCTGCCTCACCTTCAATATTATAAATCCGCTTATTATACTCCTGTTTCGCCTCATTGATAGCCGTTTCTTGCTCCTGTTTCGCACGATTCACTTCATTGAACGAATCTGAAACTGTAATTGGCGGAACCACCCCTTGCAACTGAACCATTTGAATAGAAATTCCAGATTTATATGAATCTAATATACCTTGCATATGCACGCGGGCACCATCAGAAACAGCACTTCGTTCAGACTTAATGACTTCATTAAATGACCTATCTCCAATCATGAGTCGCATAGTTGCTTCTGACACATCTCTAATGGTGTTCTGTACATTTTTCACATTAAATAAATACTCAGCAGCATCTTTTATTTTGTATTGAACAACCCATTTAACTTCAGCAATTTTCAAATCACCGGTAAGCATCCACGATTCAAAATCAAAATTACGTGTTGAATATTTAGTCTTTACACCTGATTTCAAAGTTTCAAATCCAAATTCAAGTTTATATTGATAATCCACCTTCACTTTTTCCACTTTATCAATAAGGGGTATTTTAAAATGGAGACCCGGCATTGTGGTAGTTGAATATTTACCCAATCTTGTCAGAACACCATTTTCATTTGCACCAACGGTATAGAAAGATCCCGTTAATACAATGGCAAGAAATGCAAAAAATGCAAAACTACCTATTTTTTTTATATTTAACTCAGGGATTTTAATTTCCCCGTCTCCAAAGTTTATTTTTTGTGCCATAAGTTCCTCTTGTGTTGATAAACAATTTGATTATTATATTGTAAATTTAAGGCTAAGTTTATATTCCCTCTTTGAAATAATTGATAAAATGATAGAAATTCACACATGGAACGAACGCTCTTATTTATATTTTTTGTTGCCTTAGCCATGGTGGGTTTCAAATTTGTTACCATGAGATCTGGCAATTATGATGTTGATTTCTTCACAAAAATCATTGGGTGGGTCCTTCTTATTCCTGCATTATGGGGAGTCTTAGAATCACTACGAATTATTAACTAAGGATTTTGATGAATATACATATTGAATTTTGCGAACGCTGAAACTATCATCCTGAATTTGACCGTGTGTCAAAAATAATTACTAAAAATTATCCAAATATAGAAATTGAGGGGAACAGAAACACACCCCGAACGGGATCCTTTGAAGTAGAGCTTGACGGTAAAGTTGTTTTCTCAAAATTTCAATTGGGTAAATTCCCAACAGAAAATGAAATAAAGTCGTGGTTTTAATGATTGACAAATTGTCATTATTAATTTTACGGCAACATTTTTGTCGTAAGTAAATAAAAAGGGAATTCATGCAATTTCAATTTAACAACTTTAAAAATTATTTTAATCCTAATCAAAATCGATCATGGCAACCCGTTGCAAAGGTGGGAATGGGCTTTATCCTCTTTGGATATATAGCAATTTTACTGAAGGAAATACTCATTGCAATTCTATCATTTTTTCTATTTACAATAGGATTTATCATCCTAATTATTGCATTTAGAATCTGGCGATTAAATAGCTTTTATTCAAAGAAAATCTATTAGTAAATTAACACTTCTTCCTCCAAAGATATCTCTCCTTTAGTCTTTTGGGCATGTATTAGCCTATTTTTATATTGATTTACATCACATATTTCTCGGGGTAATACAACTAAAATTACATGATGAAAAATAGCATAAAAAAGAATATCCTTTTGGTGTCAATGCTTTTGTTGCAATTCATTTTTGCACAATCATGGGAGCTAACCATGACTGCACAAGATGTGGCTACAGAAGGCGCTTCTGATTATATTAGAATTGGAACTTGCGATAGTTGCCATGATGGATTCCATTTTGGTGAAGACGAGTATGACCTCCCCAATGGAGGCAATACTTACACTGATATTCAGGTTTTTAACTATGATTGGTTAGGAACCCTAGATGAAAATGGGAATACCTGTGCTAATCCAAATTTTTATGTAGATAAGCGAGCGCTACACGGACCCGAATTTCTATCCGAATGGTCAATCTCTGGGAGCACATATAGCCTCCCTCAAAATACGCAAATTCAAATTTCATGGAGTATCGATAACCTCATCGATGATATTGATATTTTCTTATACATTGGCGATTTTGGCTATAACATGAAAAATCAATCTTCATTGATAATTGACAGTAATGATTTACTTACTAACTTTGATTTTGACACTTTTACGGAAACAGTTAATGTAAGAATTCTTTCAGGTGGCTGTGCCAGTACAGGAACCACCGCATACTTTTTTGATGAAGATGGGGATGGCTGGGGTACGGGCCAATCTGAAGATTATTGTGCCGGCTTCCAACCTACGGGATGGGTACCCAATAATTCCGATGTAAATGATACCCTATTTTGTGAGTCAAACAATATTGATCGTTGTGATGTTTGCGATGGCATGGATGCGTGCGTAGATTGCAACAACCTCACATGGGGAGACGCATTTTTAGATTCTTGCGATGTATGTTCTGGCGGTGATACTGGCCATAATGCAGATGTTGATATTGATTGTAATGGCGATTGTTTTGGTAGTGCCCTTGTTGACGACTGTAACATTTGTTCTGAAGGCGATACTACACATTCTGAAAATAGTGACCAAGATTGTTCGGGCACTTGTTTTGGCACTGCATTCATTGATGATTGTGGCGATTGTGATGGTGCTAATCAATCCTGTATTAATGAAATTTTTGAAGATGGACCCCAAGACTTTATTGCATTTATAAATAATGGGATTATAGAACTAACTTGGGACCAACTAAACTATCCCAATGAAAGTCGAATTTTAGGATTCAATATCTACATCCAAAATGAAACCACTGAATTTATTACGAACACTACGGATGAATTCTTCACCTTATCTGAATATAGCGAAGGTACATTCTGTATTTCGCCCTATGATCAATTCAATAATGAATCCAGCTATACTTGTTCTGAAGCATCTGAAATGGTCACCGTAAATTTAATATTACATGATGGGGCAAATTTAATTAGCTTCCCTGCCTTACCCACAGATGTAGGATTAGAAAATGTATTCTCATCTATTGAAAATGAGGTTTACGGAGTGGTTGCTGAAGGTCAGTCTGCGGCAAGAATAGGAGATTTATGGGTGGGGAGTCTTACGGAAATTTTTCCCACAAAAGGATACTGGGTTATTCTGGAGCTTGACGATGTTTTTGGAGAGGTTAACTATGAGGTTCTGGGATTCCCCATCAATTTTAATATTCAATATGAATTGTGGGAAGGACCCAATTTAATCTCGTATATCGGCAATGATAATGTACCGTTAGAAGTTGCCATTCCTGATGATATAGAGCCCTTTATTACCGATATTATTTCAGAAGGAAATGCTGCCTATCATCACCCCCTTGCTGGTTGGTTCGGTAGCTTAACTACATTTAATATGGGTAAAGGGTATTGGGTAAAATCATCTCAAGAGCTAACCCTTCAATGGGAACTTGAAGTCTTCACCACTTCATTTGATAGAGTTTCTCCACGTGAAGAATCGTCGAGATTTAACTTCGAACAATCCTCTCAACAGGCATTCTATTATATCTCAGAGATTAATGGATTCACCCCCACCAGTATTGATGACAAAATTATTTCATACTGCAATGGCAATATTACTGGAAGTCGAAATTGGAATGGAATTTACACCGACATCCCTGCCATGGGTAATGATGGAAATAATTATAGTGAAGGATATTGTGAAATCGGGGATATCCCTGAATTCAAATTCTATGATTCAAAAAATGATAAACTCATTTCTTTAGAATCAAGTAATGTGTCACCATGGGCATCAAACGGAATCACATTCATGACACTCTCTATTGAATCGATGGATGTAAATATTCCTTCAACTACTGCCATTCATGGATCCTACCCAAACCCATTTAATCCTATCAGCACTATTGAATTTTCGCTGGGTGGCGATTCATATATAGAGTTATCAATTCATAATGTGAATGGTGAAAAAGTTGAAACATTATTTAATGGATATAAAAATGCAGGCAAACATCAAATAATATGGAATGCAAAAAATTATCCAAGTGGAATGTACTTCTTTACATTGAATTCCAGCTCTGGAATTCTTACCCACAAGCTACTTTTACTCAAATAAGTAAAACCTAATTAATTATTTTGGCGTTTTATCTTTTAATGTTAACGTGAGTTCAAATCGGGCCACCACATCCTGAGAAATTGATGGAACGGTTGCCTCAATAGTCAAAGTGTAATTATGTCGCTCCCCAGTTTTAATGGCGGTTTCAACTAATTCTCTTACTGCTAAGCCATCGTCACAATAAAAATGCACATCCCCTTCAGGTCGCTTTAAAAAGTCTGCTTTAAAATCTTTAAACAGTAGGGCAATTTTTCTGCCACTTTTCATTATGGGGTCCATGGCTAAAAATCCGCTGGTAACATCAGCACCTACCGCCAACACACCAAAATACATGCTCCCCAAATGATTTTTGGTTCGACGGCGTAATGGAATTTTTATCTCTAATCGTTCATCCGTATGCTCTATTACTTTGGGACGACAATACCAAATCAGGGGTACTTTTGTGATACCAAAATAACGAATTATCCATGTAGTATTAAATTTTCGTGAGAACATTCTCTATCGTGCAATTACATTAAAATTTAGGGTAAATTCATCCAAAATCATCTTATCGCCAAGACCTTCAAAAAATGTACCGGATCCGTATTTAACTTCAAATAAACTGCGATCAATATTGATACTTCCGGTGGCATGACTGCTATCCGTATCTACCACAGTATTGAAAATAAAATTCATGGGAACCGTTTTATCTCGAATGGTCATATTACCATTCACATGAGTATCCGCACCCTTACCCTTAAATTCAGAAAATACAAATTTTGCAGTGGGGTATTTTTCACTATTGAAGAAATCATCATTTTTTAAATGATCCACTAACTTTTGATTCCATTTTGGATTTTCAATATCATCCACGGTGATGGACTGCATATTCATGAGGATTTCCCCACTTTTTAAGTTTCCATTATTATGTATAATAAATCCACCGGCCACTTCAATATGCCCATTATGCTCACCGGTCACTTTTCGACCAATCCACTGAACATCACTGCTCAGCTTATCAACCCATAGTGTATCTGAATTTTGTATGGAAGTATTAGTTACTTGCAATGAGGCTTTTTGTAATTGCACCTCTTGGGTATCTTGCTTTCCACATCCTATACAAATCACACATGCTAACCACATTAATGTTTTCATTTTACTCTCCTTATTCAAAAATTACATTATCTATTTGATTAAATATTCTGTTATAAAAATCGGGATCTTGAATCGTTCCTGCTTTCACCACATTCCCATCCTCTAAACGTTTACCTTGGGCAATAATACGAATTTGAGTGCGACCATCAGCTTGCTCCACTAAAGTGACATTTAATTTATAATTATAGGTCAAATCTCCGCCATAGCTATTGCCATGAGAATAATAATTATGACGTGTACTATAATGGCCATGACTACAATGTTCATGGGAATGTAAGCCACATTCAACCTCTTCAGAAGAATCATCATCATCCCCAGAGAAAATGAGTAATCCAACAATGGCAATAATAATGGTTACTCCTGTAATTTTTAACCATAGTGGCATTTCACTTTCATTTGCTTCCACCACAGTGTCTGCTAATTTCTTTTCGGTTGACCGACTTGCCATTATTATGTTTAGTTCCGAGTCCACATCATCAATCATATATAGTCTGTCTTGCAAGGCCGAAACTACAGCATCCATTGCAGAAATTATACCCACACTCAACACATGGGTTTGAATACTTCGGGCCTCTTCAATTGACACTTGTTTGGGCGCGCAGGATGTGAAAAATAGCCCCAGATATATAGCTAAAATTAATCGAAGGAATTTAGGTGCAAATATTTTCATAGGTTTTCTTTCAATGCGTTTTGAATAAGTGGCTTCATAGTGAGACCTTGAACCAATATAGAGAATACTACTACCATGTATGTCATAACTACAATCATATCTCTACTATCATTCTCAGGTATTGACAATGCCAACGCAACCGAGATACCTCCTCTTAGTCCACCCCACGTTAAAATTCGAACTACATGGGGTGTAAACGTATGAATTTTTTTCATCAAATTAATAGGGATCCAAACAAATATACCTCGAGAAAGTAGTACAATTGGTATGGCCAATATTCCAGCAATCAAATATTGACCTGAAAAAGTAAGGATTAGCACCTCAAGCCCTATTAATACAAATAATACCGAATTCAAAAATTCATCAATTAATTCCCAAAATGAAAATAATTGGGTATGGGTACTTTTAGACATAGCAAATGATTTACCATGGTTCCCAATAAATAAGCCTGCTATAACCATGGCAATAGGTCCAGATAAATGAAGATATGTTGCCAGTGAATATCCGCCTAAAACCAATGCTACAGTTAATAGTATCTCTGTCTGATAATGGTCAATACTCTTTAATAGTCGGTATACTATCCAACCTAATAATCCACCAAAAGCAGCACCACCTATAGCCTCTTCAAAAAATAATAAAGAAATATGTGAAAAAGATATATCACCATGCCCTAACACGATCCCTAAAATAACAGAGAATACAACTACCCCCACCCCATCATTAAATAGAGACTCTCCTGCCATTTTTGTCTCTAACGATTTGGGGGCACCTACCTGCTTTAAAATTCCAAGTACTGCAATAGGATCTGTTGGAGAAATTAATGAACCAAACAATAATGCAAATATAAAAGGAATCTCCAGCCCTATTAGGGGTAGAATATAGTATACAACCGCGCCAATTAGAAATGTACAACCTACTACACCAAAAGTAGCCATTATACTAATAATCCACTTTTGCTCTAATAAATCATTGATATCCACATGCAAGGCGCCAGCAAAGAGAAGGAAGCTAAGCATTCCACTCATCAATGTTTTATTAAAATCTATACTATAAATTAGAATTTCATAATGGGCAACAAGGGCAGGGAATAATATACCAGATAACAACAGGCAAAGAGACATAATTAAGGCAATTAACATAAGCCCGATTGCATTGGGAAGCTTTATAAACTTCACATTTATATACATAAAAATTGATGACATTGTAACTAGAATAGCTGCTGTATTTAAAACATCCATGATAGATCCTTATATTTTCTATAATAAGAAATTTAGTCTTTTATAATATGATGTATCAATAAAATAAGACTTTATTAAAATCTCATAAATAGCTGATTGTTTATAGAATTTTATAAAATAATATTAACTAATACAACTATATCTAATATATTAACTACACCATCATTATTTAAATCGGCACTTTCTAATTCTATAGCTTCAATATCTAATAGATGATTAATTAAAATAACAATATCAAGAATATCTACACTATAATCATAGTTTAAATCACCAATAGTAGCGCTATTTAAATTAAAGCTAATGGCAACAGGTCTATGGTCAGATATATTATAGTCATATTCATTCCACCCACCCTCTAAGTATTGATCCACTTGTATTGTCATCGTTTCTGAATTATCCAGCTCATCAAATAATTCATTAGTAATTAATATATGATCTAGATGTGATGGCCATGAAGGATAGGACCAGTCTGAGCTATTCCCACTTGCGATACTATAATCTACAAAAAAATAGTTTTCTGTATCATTTAATACATTTTGGAATACATTATTTTGAGATGATTCTGCTATCTCATCATTTAAATCCCCTAATACAATTACATTTTTATCATGTAAATAAGTATCGATGTATTCTTTTAATAAATTAACGGCATTATATCTTCGTTTTTCCTCATCTGCTTCATTACCCATGTCTAAATTCCCATCACCACAACATTTAAAATGATTATTAATTATAAAATAATTTTCTCCCATAAAACTCATATCCATTACCATCGGTGAACGTGGAAAAGCACTCCAATATGGTGATGTTGTATATATTTCATATATGTTGTTGATTTGCACTGAATCTGTTTTATAAACATAAGCTAGCCCTGCAAACCAAGCAGATTCATAGTACCCTGTGTAGTTAGTAAGCTCATTGAGCATTTGGTCAAACATATCGGTATCGTCTAATTCTTGCATTGCTAATATATCTAGATCTAACTGCTGTAGAATTTGAGTTACATATTCAACTGTAACTTGTCCATTTTTGGGAAACCACTCAATATTCCAGGTTGCGATATCTAGAGAGCTATCATCACCGAATGATAAATTTTCTAAATCCTGAGAAAAAATAGATATATTTAATAAGAAAACAATTAATATTTTATAAAAATGCATAGGTAAACTTAAACTTTTTATTTACTAATAATCAGGCACTGATATTTCATACGAAAAACCCCTCATTTACCGAGGGGAATTTAAGTGTACACCCGACAGGATTCGAACCTGTAACCACTGGAGCCGAAATCCAGAGCTCTATCCAGTTGAGCCACGGGTTACAAATCGTGTGGCGCATTTATGTCCATATTGGAGAAATTCAAATGGCCAGCATATATGCAATCAAGTCAAAGAATGGCATCACTAAGTTTTATGGTGACATTACTTACAATGGAAATAGGTATAGAAAGTGCCTTGCTACTAATAAGAAATCTGCATTACTTGAACTAAATAAATTCGAACATGAGATATTTACTTCACTATTATCTGAACCATCAACACCTAAAATAGAAGTTAACAAGGCTTACTGGGACTTCCTACGGAACCTTGAGTTGAGTGGTGTAAAAGACATCAAAATAGGCGTTCTTCCTAGACTAAAACGATTCTATGAATACTTAATCAATATCAGAATAATTTACCTTGAAGATATTACACCTATACATATTCAAACCTTTCTAAATAAAAGGAGAAAGACCAGGGTTATGCAGGGAACTAGAATAATATCTACCTCCTCAGTTAACAGAGAAATTCAGGTAATCAAAAGATTCTTATCATACTGTGTATCAATGCAAATGATAGATAGAAATCCAGCATTAGCTATACAGTACTTTAAAAAGGATAATACAAAGCAAAGGTTTTACTTCAGTGATGAACATACTAGAGCTGTTCTCGAAAATGCAGAGGAGTTTAGAGATTTCTTATATTTCTTACTGCATACTGGATTAAGGCCAACCGATACCTTCACATTGAAGCCTAAGCATATCTCTAATGGCTATTTAAAGCTACAAATGAATAAAACTGGTGACTATCTAAATATCCCATTATCTGAATCAATAATGGACATTATAAAGCCTCGTTTAATCAATGAATTTATATTTCCAGAAATAGATACCAGTTGGAATAAGAAGCAATGCTTGAAAAATGTACGAAAGAATTTTGAGCCTGACTTCGTCCGTAAGAATAATATCAATCTTCATACCTTCAGGCATACTTACGCACATAATATGTTGAATAAGGGAGTGCCTAAGGAAGTACTACAAACGCTCTTAGGTCATCGTAGTATTAAGACTACTGAGATATATGCTAACTGGGTT
>JABHHG010000118.1 GCA_018671635.1 Fidelibacterota bacterium
ATATCATCACAATTAGTTACCCAAATATCACCTTCAATATCACAAGTTGTAAAAGTAAACTCACTTGTACCCCAACCATCACCATCTAAATCTCTACAATGTAGCTGTTCACCCATTCCATCACATACCCCACATTCGTCTTCTGTTGTTGCACCACCACATATACCTTCACAATCTACAACTGCATCACCATTAGGCGTTCCAGCACAATCATAGCATTCATCAGAACCATAAGAAAATGTTCCCAGACACCAGCCTGCACAATCAAATCCATTAGCGTTAAGCTCACCTACATTGAAATCACCATTAACACATTGACCCTGAATCATTTGACCTACACATTCACTTTCACCACCACATGCACCACAGTCATCCATCACAGCAGTACCACCACATGCACCTTCACAATCTACTACATCCTCACAAGTTCCATCATCTTCAGTAGCTGCTGGATTATAATTACATGCGTTTGGGTCTGTACAACCAGATATTCCTGAGATATTATCTATCATACCCTGAATCATATTATTTACAGCAGTTTGATTCATCTCAGATTCTGTAATATTGACCACATTCATCTCGTGGTCTAAAAATACATTTACAGGATATGCTTCTAATACTAATTCAAATAAATCGTGTAGAGTATGCCCTGCACCATCATCAATAATGATAGGAATACCTGTATTCCCTGCATTACCCCACATATTACAGCTATATGGCTGACCAATATCATCAAGTAAATTTATAATGACTACTCTTTCATCATTTTCCCAATGTTCTACAATTTCCTCTCCCTCCGGGATAGAATTATAACAGGGCATTCACCAAGATGCAGACATATTTATCCATATTACTGTATTCCCATCTACAAAATCAGATAATGAAAGTTGGTCATTATCGTAATCACCATAACATACATCAAATGATAAATTTTGATGGTCAGTTGATATTTGGTCACCAACTGAATACTCTGCAAATAGAGATGTAATCAATAGTATTGTAAATATTATCTTTTTCATTTTCATTATCTTTTCCATGCCTAAACTTACGAAATATCATATTGAGTGTCAGGGTTTTATTAGGATGAGGTTCTTGGTGTGGGATTGGCGTGTGGAGGCACTTTTATTGATTAGTGGGACATTACCTCAACTAAAGAAAATATCTAAATAAATCTCATATTCTACGTTAGAACCCTGAAAGTATTCTGATTTTACTGGCTCTGTTGAACAACTGATAATAAAGACGAATAAAAGTGTATATAGGAGTTTCATTTAGGGTTATTCAATAAGTCTAATAAAACTATTTTAGGCAATCTATGAGCCTGCAGTACCACTTGCTACAAGGAACAGCATAGACTTTACACCACCTGACATTTTAATATCTGTTACTTTGTCTTTTCAATCAAATAGTTTATATACAGGTAAGTGTAATTCAGCTCCGATTGTTATTGTTGTCTGTTCTTTTATATTGTAATCGGTTTGTATATTTTCTATTGTACCGCCATCACCATATTGATTCATATTACTTACATTCCAAACATCCAAACTTTTGGTTGAATACATATCATAGATATAATGACTATGTGTTTTTAGTTTTAGTGTTAACCAATTTGTTGTTGGTAACTTAATACTAAAACTATAATGTTCCTTTACTCCTGTTTTTTCTATTCCAACCGTCATCAACCCTACTTTACCATATGGATTGACAACTCCATCCATATTAAAACTTGTTGAATATGACAATGATGTAACAATAATAAACACTAAAATAGTTTTCATTTTTATTCTCCGTTTTTAATTTGAATCATTATTATAAGTAATAATTTCTTCATATTTAACCTTAATTGAATACCTAAACTTACGAAATATCAGAATGAGTGTCAGGGTTTTATTAGAATGAGGTTCTCGGTGTGGGATTGGCGTGTGGAGACACTTTTATTGATTAGTGGGACATTACCTCGTGAAAATTATAGAGGTGATTTATAATGCTTATTTATAATAATTGGGTTTCGTGGGTATATGTTTATAAGCGTGGGTATATATTCGTGGGTATAATTTAGGATTATAATGACTTTTGGTGGATTGTTTTGATATAAGAAAAAAGCACCCTAAGATGCTTTTGTCGTCTAATTTGATGTCGGAATGGCAAGATTTGAACTTGCGACCCCTTGACCCCCAGTCAAG
>JABHHG010000124.1 GCA_018671635.1 Fidelibacterota bacterium
CAATGCGATGGCACACAAAGGTGTTTTTGAAGATGGCTTCCAAACCGTAACATCCCCACATACTGCTGCAAGAAATGCATTCCATGCCCAGACTGCCACCGGAAAGTTAAATGCTGAAATCACACCTACAATTCCCAATGGATGATATTGTTCATACATTCTGTGTAATGGTCGCTCTGAATGCATCGTTAGACCATACAGCTGACGAGAAAGCCCTACTGCAAAATCTGCAATATCAATCATCTCTTGAACTTCACCGTCACCTTCGGCTTTAATTTTGCCCATTTCCAGGGCAACCAAACTACCCAATAAATCTTTTTTATCTCGAAGCTCATTGGCCATTTCTAAAATTAACTGACCACGAATTGGTGCCGGAACCATTCTCCACTCCTTAAAAGCCACTTCACTTTCCTTAATGACACGCTCATAATCGGCTTCTGAACATTGATATATCTTGCCTAACAATTCACCAGTTGTGGGATTGTACGATTCCACTACTCCTGCATCTTCAGTGGTTGACCACCAATCACTAATACTGGCTCCATAATTTACATCTTCAATTCCCAACGATTTTAATAATTTCATATTTCCCTTATTTTTATAAATTACAACATTTACTTAAAGTACTACTTAAGCTTCCCAACAACGTACTTGATGCACAGATTCGCTATTTATTAATTCTAAATTAGGATTCTCAGCCTTACACTTATCTATTGCCAATTCACAACGTGGATTAAAATGGCATCCTTGTGGGAATTCAGTGGCGTTGGGTACCATGCCTTTGATATTATAAAGCGATTGCGAACTTCCTTCCTTACCCATTTTAGGGATTGAAGCTAACAATCCTTTTGTATATGGATGTTGTGGGTTTTTAAAAATATCTCGTACTGAGCCTTTTTCAACAATCTGTCCTGCATACATTACCAAAACGCGATCACATACTTCAGCAACAACACCTAAATCGTGAGTAATCATAATTACCGCTAGATTTAGTTCTTTTTGGAGTCTCTCAATTAATTCTAATATTTGAGCCTGAATTGTAACATCCAATGCGGTGGTTGGTTCATCCGCAATTAACACTTCAGGATTACATGACAATGCCATGGCAATCATAATGCGTTGACGCATTCCACCAGATAATTGATGCGGATATTCATCTGCCCGCTGTTCAGGTGACGGAATACTCACCAATTTCAACATTTCAATAGCCTTTTGACGGGCATCTTTCGCATTTAAACCCTGATGGACTATAATGGCCTCTTCAATTTGATGCCCTACCGTAAACACAGGATTCAAAGAGGTCATAGGTTCTTGAAATATCATGGATATTTTATTCCCTCGAATCTCTCGCATCTCGGTCTCAGGAATGTCTAATATATTTCTGCCTTTATATAATATTTCACCACCGGCAAAATATCCCGGAGGTTGTGGAATGAGCTTCATCATAGACAATGACGTAACCGATTTACCGCACCCAGATTCACCCACAATTCCCAAGGTTTCACCAGGATACACAGAGAAGCTTACATCATCTACAGCATGGGCAATTCCCTCATCTGTCTTGAAGTATGTCTTAAGGTTTTTAATTTCTATAATTGGTTGATCTGTCATGGCTAAAATTGGCTTCAAAATGAGCAAGGAAATTTACTGCTAGATAAGGTGTTTTACATATGGATAAATCTATAACCACAAAGTGCCAATAAATCGGCACTTTGCAATAAGATAATAGGGTATAATTAAGATGCTAAATCTTCAGGTTTAGGCTTATCTAAAAAGGCCCAAATCCCTAACAGTATTATCATAGCAGACAATAACCACATGGTAGCATAATAATTTTCCGGGCTATTAGAAACTATCAAATCGTCAAATCGACCAATTAGAAGTGAGATTCTTCCCATAACTGCGAATCCAAAAGAGGCACCAAATTTAATCATAAGGAAGTAAATTCCTACTTTACTCACTTTTCCAACAATACCAGTTTGTTCTTTGGAAAAGAAAAAGTAAACCAACCCAGACAATGTGCCGACCAAGAGAATCAACCCATTAAAAATGGACCACCAATCCCCGGAGAAATCAACGGTGGCTGCCTTAACTTGCATTAATACATCAGAATTTAAAAATCCATAAAAACGTAAACCCGCTGCCATACCCACAATATAGGCAATAGCCCATCGCGCCAACCATCCTAAGGTAGGTATCAGACGAAGGAGCATGAAAATTCCCAATATAAATGGAATAACATAAATCCATGAAATTTCATCAAATCCTTTTATGCCATTTGCAGGAAATATGCTCCGATCAAGCCAGCCTCCCAACGTTGATACCCAATTCAAAACGTCATATACAAAATACCACGCACTCTTGAATATTCCCATGTCTGCATTTACATCAATGCGGGGCCACAATCGACCAAATAAATTGGGCTGAATCTGTTGCCAAAAAGAAATTACTGCTACATATCCTGCTGAAATTCCAATATAGAGATGCTCTGCAGCTTTATAAAAGGGGTTATCTTTGTAGAGATAGCTAAATATAGATAATGTTAAAAACACAGATAGCCATACACCAAATATGTCCATATAATCCATTACGACACTCCCCCATTTTTACCAGACTTGCGCGTCAAATAATAGGTAATATTTCCTAAAATAATCAATAAGACAATAACCACATGCGCCATAGACTGTGCGGCCATATTTATGGATGCCTTCCCTGGTGACACTGCCACACCTCTTTCACTTAATGCACCCTGAACTAATTGCTCATATTCAGCTGCGCCTGGCATTCCGGAGAGAATTCCTTTAATTTGATCATTTTCAACATAGGGGATAATATCTGTTACTTGAATGGATGTACATCCTGTTGACATAGGTATCCCTAATGGATCACATGCAAATTGAACCCACTCTTTTGAACCGGGATAACCTGCACTCAAGCTAAAAATAAAATCTAAATCTAATAAATTAGTCACATCCTTCATCATCTCGATACTGTCAATATCATTACCCAACAAATCCACCGTGTACATGGTTCGTATATCAGATACCAACCCTTTTACTACTGCTTCACCTCCAGGCTTATAACCCAAGTTAACATAATCCACACCGTATATTTTGCCAAATTTATCTGCAACTTGCGAGAACGCTTCTGTTGCCATAAAATTACCATCTGGCCACAGTGCCACAGCATAGACCTTTATATCCTTCGAAAATAGATGATTTAGCAACGCAATGGCAGAAGGATGTATTTCCGGTTTTGTACTAGGACCGTACTCAAATGATACCAATATTTTTGAATCTTCTTTTAAGGCATCAATTTCATCAAATACTCGTTGAGAGTGAGACGATGCCTTTATGGGCAATGTAAAAAAATCGGGATATAGTTTAGGTAATAATACCGACAATCCCACCAAGAGGAAGATAAATCGTCTATCCATCGAACCTAATGCAATAAATATTTTCTTTAACAAATCCATTCTATCTCCTAAAAAGGTCTTTCGATACCCAAAATAATTCTAAATGATGTGGCAATAATCCCTAAAGCAATACCAATCATAATTGCTCGAGAACCCGCCGCTGTGGGATAATCAAATATCCATTCTGAAATGTTGGGGAACGATAAGATTGCAGGCGTATTAATAGCCATACTCCAGTCAAATATAACACCTAATCCACTACTCAGTACAATACCGCCAACAATAATGCCAAAAAGTAATTTTTTATCTGAAATCAACGGTGCAATAAGTGCCCCAATTCCAAATACCATTAATGTGGATACCAACCACCATGGCACAAGTTCACCCACCGGCACACGACCAATCATCAAAATTATTCCGGCAACCAATAATAATGTGGCCTCAAAATTTCTTATTCGAAATGCACGATATGATGCTGACGCCACAAAAAAGGCTAATAACGCAAACATGGTAGATGATAATGGCGTAAATATTTTGAAGAACATCCATGAGAACAGTGAGCCTTCAATTTGTACATGCGCGCCCCATGGCTTAGCCCCAACATTTACATCATTTGCAATACCAGAAATTGATACTACAAACGCTTCAGCGGTAGCTTTAGATATAAATATTTTGGGAATTTCATAGCTGGCTAAAGAACCTTCAATCCCATTTGCCAACTGCACAGGGTCTTCTACATTCTTAATAGTGGAAATATATCTTACTAACTCATTCACTTTTTGTGGCTCTATATCTGTCAAGGTAATATAATTTGCCCCTCTAAAAAAGAAGCCTGCAAAAATGGCGAAGGCAAAACCCAATATAGCAAGAATACTGTATTGCCAATTTCTCTGTTTTTTCACCACTTTTAATACTTGCAGCTTTAACATATTCAATGCCCCCAAAAAGATGGCAAAAGATGCAATAATATCAAACCATTGCGTGGCATCATTATTCACAAATTGCTGAACTGGAGCTACATTTATGAAATGTCCGAATAAAATAAATAAACCTACACTAATGGCAATAATTGCAGGCATTTGTCGTTTTAAAAACACGTAAACTCCTTAATTCAATCCTATAAAAGTGAGGATGTTAAAATTAAATACTCCCATTTGGCGGAATGTATCCAGCACAAATACAGAGGTCATTAAAATCATGACCATAAACTTCACAATATCTTGACCTTTGATACTGCCTAACAATTCTGGTTTATTTGATAAATATGCACTGGCGGCAAAGAATTCTTCACCAATGAGGGTATAATCACATGCGGTTACAAAAAATGGTATTTGAGATGCTGACCCCGTACCTGCAATTTGGATGGCACCAATTGAGTTGCCCGTTTCAGCCAAGAGTAATGACTCCGCATAAAACTTGCCCTGATAAAAACATGCGGCTGGTTTCTCACGAATCATAATTCCGTTTACCCCTGCAGCATAGGCGAATTGATCATCTGAAATATAATGGACCATATCATCATAATACAAATCAGGGCGACCCGCACGTAAATATGACTCACGGCAGGCCTCACGTGCAGATTCCATTACAATGGCGCGACATGTAGGCACATTTAAATCCGTTTCATATTTTGCTGTAATTTCTGCCACATGACCTAAAATATTTATACCGGCAACAGTATCCACTTGATCCATATCAGAAATCCCCGGTACAAATAATACAGACTTGCCCATTTCCGTGGCACGCCCCACCGCTTCCTCAATAGCCTTTAAACCTGAGATGGGTCGCAAATAAATTTCTTTCCCTGATTTCGCTGCATCAATATAATAAAATATTGTTGCCGACACGATAATTACGCCCACAAATGTAGGGGCATTACCCGTTACAAACCAGGACCCAAAAGTTGCCCAATAAATAAAAATAATGAAGGATGCAATACCGCCGATTGCTAAAAGTTTATTATTCATTTTTCTCCAATGGCTGTTTTGAAATCTGATTAGATTCCAGTCGTTCAATTTCTGTGAGTAAAAATTCCACATTATCTCGATCTTCAAGCAATTCAGTAATTTGATAATATTGATGACCTTGAACAAATACCGTAATAATAGGACCAAAAAATACCATTAATTGACTTCCTAAAAAAGAAACATACTTAACCATCTCTAAAAAAAATATGGCGGGCGTGCTCATTCCATGTGACGTAATTTTTTCAGCCAATTCAGTTATCATTACTTGAGGGTCTTTTATTTTGGATTGACTCAATGTAAAATCATCTCCAAGTTTGCCCGCGGAATGGTAAACACATCTCCGTCTTCAAATTTAACTTCAGCCACCCGAACCATGGTTTCAGACTCCATTTGAACCAATGGTGCGGGCAATGATATCACCATTCCCACTTTACCAAAGTATGGTGCACGAATAACGCGTACTGGTGAATTTTCAGAAATAATCATATCAGATTCTTTTAATTCTGTGAATTCAATATCTTCAGTGTGCGGAATCATCACTTCGGGACGAATGACGCCGGCACGAATTTGAGTGGAACCATCAATAGATGCAAATTTCCCCTCAAACTGTTTAAATAAGTTGAAGGTTCCTTCTGCCATGGCTATCTCACCAAATCCTTCCGTTAGCATAAGTGATGTACCCAACTCCTCTGAACCCGTTACGGCTACTCCCAAGTTAAACCCTAAAATTGATGAAAGGGAATCATAATCGAAACCGCCTACCACAATACCATTCACTCCCAATGTTTGGGCATACGTGAACACATCTAATGGTAGGTATGCACCGGCCACAACAATTTTCCCGGCATGAGTGTCATTCAACATTTCTTTCGTAATTATATCATCACGACTATTTACCACAACCACAATCTCACCATGACTTTCACCACCGATCCCTAAAATGCCTTGAACCAGTGCGCCATCTGAATTTACAATCACCCCTTCTTCAGAAATAATTTCTTTGATGGTGCCTGCAGAAAATGCATCCACTTCAATGGCAATAGGTGGCTCCGATAATAATGCCTGACCCGTAATATTTGATACATTGGCCAATGTGCCGTCAATGGGAGATTTCAACTGACTTTTAAAATAGCCAAAAAAACCCTTGCTCTCTGCAATAATCTGACCCTTTTCAATATTTTCATCAATTTTTACCAACATGCAATCAGGGACAGATTCTGGCTCTACATTTAATTGACGGGCAACATTCAACATTTGAACATTCCCAGGGATGTGTGTTGATGCCACCACCGTATCCGCATAAACCGCATCTCCCACATCCACCAAGACTTCACCTTTTAAGGGGAGCTGTCGTACTTTTTCTGACAGCGTATTGGCTAATACTTTTAATCCGGGGGTATATGATTGAGCCATTATTTAACCTCCTCAGGATATTCATTGGTTGCCAATGACCATTCTGATAATTTTTCTACTCGAGTATGCATATCTGAGGGAATAGAAAATGGCTGTCGGCCTCGTCCATCCAAAAGGATTCCCACCACCCCGCCATAAATTTTAGTATGAATTGACTCATTTTTTCCGTTACCCAAATCAAGACCATTCCCCGGCTTAAAGGTAGCTGCACATCCCACATATTCTGCAGGAATAAGTATCATTTCTCCCGCTATAATTTCACCGGTAACTTTTTCGTTAGGGAGATTAATTTCATACGTGAACATAAGTTGCCCATCCTTGAATTTACCTACGGGAGACACACATGACCCTAATTGAATAAGACAATCTTTCTCAAATACTTCTACCGCCGCCTTCTCATGCACAGTAGAAAGCAACCCTAACTGGGGCATCATAAAGATAGAATCCACTGCTAAACGGGTTATACCCTCAGGTAAAAATGCATCAACCAACATACGGGCAGCCTGTTCACGACGAGGAGCATGAGATAATACTCCCCCCGACCCAACCAATAAATCTAATGCCATCAGATTCACCAATGTCTCACCCGAACTGGTTTGCTCAAATGCATCAGAAATAGTACGCTCCTGTTGAACGCCTTTTAGATTTACGGCAAATTCTTTATGTTGCTCAAACGATAATCGCAATGCCTCACGGGCAATGGCTTGCTCAATTTTTAAGGCTTCTAAAGATTGGGGAATTGTAGTGGGTCGAATCATTTTATTGGCGATACGATTGGTGAGACCCTTTTCGTCCATTTCGTAGGGTACCCACCGCGCCACATTGGGGATGCCCGCCTCTGCCAGCACATTACATACAGAATAACTCATGCCTAAATTTGCGCTCACCGTACGGTTAAACTGACCTTCAAATACAGAAAATACATCGGTGGTAGCTCCACCAATATCTACCCCCACCACAGAGATATTATCTTGCTTGGCAATTTTTTGAATAATTTCACCCACCGCACCTGGCGTGGGCATTATGGGGGCATCGGTCCAGCCCATCAACTTTTTGTAGCCGGGCGCCTGCGCCATTACATGTTCCATAAAAAGATCATGAATACGAATACGGCTGGGTTGAAGGTTTTCTTCTTCTAATGTGGGGCGAATATTATCTACTATGGTCAAATCAGTAATTTCACCTAATCGTTCCTTAATGGCATCTTGGGCTTTATTATTCCCCGCATAGATGACGGGTAATTTATAATTGATACCCAATCGTGGTTTGGGATTTGCCGCCTCTAAAACTTCAGCCAATTCTACTACATGTGATACGGTACCCCCATCAATACCGCCAGAAAGGAGTATCATATCTGGACGAAGCTGACGAATTCGTTTTACTTTTTCATGGTATAATCGACCATCATTGGATGCCAATAAATCCATCACAATGGCGCCCGCACCTAATGCGGCTCGCTGTGCCGACTCCCCCGTCATACTTTTTACCACGCCCCCCACCATCATCTGTAAGCCACCGCCGGCAGAACTGGTAGAAATATAAAGATCTACTCCATCATTACCCGTGGCAGGGGATTGTATATCTTCACCATTAAGTATGGTACGGCCCGATAATTCTTCAAGCTCCATAATGGCGTTTAACACACCACGGGTTACATCTTCAAAGGGGGCCTCAACCGTAGTAGGGGCTTCACCCCGATGGGTTAAGCGGTACTCACCGTCGATTTTTTGAATTAATATAGATTTGGTGGTAGTTGAGCCACAGTCGGTGGCCATGACTACATTGATATTATCACCATTAATTTTATTGCGCATGGCCGATAATTTATGATGTTTGGATTATTGAATGGGTAAAATTTTCAGGGGATTTTTTATTTTAATAATATAAGTTTTTGAGTCTCTTTAAAATCATTAGTATACATCTGGTCTTTATACAATAAAGATTGTCACGATTGATTTATGTTTACTGACCAAGAATTACAACTCTTAAAATTGGAGTCTAAATGTACACAATCAAGTGCTAATGGGGAATGAAGTTATTTCAGGCGGGGATCAAGGGCATCTCGTAGGCCTTCACCCAAGAGATTATAGACGGTTACGGTAATAAATATTGCAGTACCGGGGAAAACGGCCATCCACCATGCGTAAGTGGCACCGCGGGCTACTGAGAGAATTGACCCCCATGATACGGTAGATGCGGACCCAAAACCTAAAAAGCTGAGGGCTGATTCAGTGAGAATTGCAGAGGCAATACCAAATGCAGAAATAACCAATACGGGGGCAATAGCATTGGGGAGAACATGCCTAAATATGGTGCGCGTACTGGAGAAACCAAGGGCTTCAGCGGCGGTAACATAGTCCATATTTCGTACTTTCAAAAATTCAGCGCGAGTGAATCGTGCCACACCGGGCCACGAGGTGAGTCCAATAATCACCATAATTAGCCATATACCTCCGCCGGGGTAGAATGCCACCACCGTTACAATAAGAAAGAAGGTGGGAATAGTCATCATAATTTCGATGACTCGTTGTAAAAGCATATCTGCCAGCCCGCCAAAATAGCCGGCAATAGCACCTAAGGCTACCCCAATTAAAATGGCGATACCCATAGAGATGAGTCCTACTGCCAAGGCTACTCGTGTTCCATGAATCATACCGCTCAACACATCTCGACCAATTTGATCTGTACCCAACCAATGACCAGGTCGAGGCGAATGATATCGGGCTCTATAGTCAAGACTTGTAGGTAAATAGGGCACCAATGGCCAGACCGCAGAATCATAGACAATATTCTTCCAATCTGCATTCAGTAATTCGGATTGCCATTTTGAGAATCCCATTTTCACATTCAATTCTTTGAATACGGGAAAGTATCGTTCACCCTCAATTACACAAGTGAGTGGTTTGTCATTGGCAATAAAATCGGCCGTCAATGCTAATGTGAAAATACTGAAAATAATATATATAGATACTACCGCAGGCGTGTTTTTTTTGAATTGCCGAATTACTATATCTTTATACGATTGTCCGTTTTGGCTCATGATTCTTTACTCCCAAAGGTAATTCGTGGATCCACCACTGAATACAATAAATCTGCCAATAGGATGCCAATAAGGGTAAGCACTGCAGAAATGGTAAACACTGCCATAACAATGGGATAATCCCGTGAGGTGATGGCTTCAAATGCCAATGAGCCCATCCCAGGAATGGTAAATATGGTTTCGATTATGACAGAGCCACCAATCATAGCTGGTAATATGTATGCCAAAATAGTAACAATGGGGATGAGTGAATTCCGTAATGCATGCTTGTAGATGACTACGTTTTCGGTCAAGCCTTTTGCACGAGCCGTACGAATATAATCTTGACGAATAATTTCTAACATCCCCACCCGCATTTGTCGAGAGAGATAGGCGAAACTTCCATAGGTGTACACGGCGATGGGGAGAATCATATGCCAAATTAAGTCGGTGAATTTTGCCATAGTAGAGAGGGATTCATAATTATTTGAGTATAATCCCGCATAGGGAAACCAATCAAAAAAGTCGCCACCACCAAAAAAGATAATCAGCATGGTGCCAATCCAAAAATTGGGGAGTGAATAGAGAATAAACACGGTAACGGTGCTGATTCTATCCCAAATTGTATGTTGATTGACCGCCGAATATATGCCCAACGGAATGGCAATTAGATATGCCAAAAATGTGGAGATAAGATTCAATGTTAAGGTAATGGGAATTCGTTCTTTAATTTTATCCAACACAGGCTGGTTATCTCTAAATGATTTTCCAAAATCTAATTTAAGTACATTGGCGGTCCAAATATGATATTGGTTTTTGGTGCCATTCCACTGAAACGTAAGGCGACTAAAAAAGGATTTTGGATTATCATCATCAAAGTCTTCGATGGTAGTAACATAGAAAAGGGGTTTATCTAAATTCCATTGTTTACGAATCAGCTGAATCATTTTTTCGTTTAGGTCTCTACCCTGTCCTGTAGATAATCCTTGAGATGAACCTACTCCCGCCTTCAATTCTGCAGGATCACCCGGCGCCAATCGTGAAATTGCAAAGGATAGCACCGTAATAACAAACAATGTGGGGAAAACTAAAAGGATACGTCTTATGATGTAGTTTAACATATTCTAGGGAATAGGAGTTAGGGCCATCATTTAGAATACTTGTGTAGCAATGACGGTACCCACCATTCCTTTAAATCATAGCCGGGGCGGAATGGGTAAATGTTAATTCCCTTGAAGCGTTTGTGATGTACTAAATGAGATTTTGAACATACCAAAAATGTATAGGGTTGTTCTTCGTGTAAAATTTCTTGAAATTCTAACATGAGCTCTGTTCGCTTATCCGCATCAAATTCTTTACGATTAAATTCTACAATTCTATCGGCTCTATCATGCTTAAAGCTGACTGAATTTGAACCTCTACCTGTTGCTTGAGAGGAGTGGAAAACTTGATATGGGTCTGGACTATCTACACCAAAAACCCATCCTAAAATCATGGCATCAAATTTATGGTCACGAACATTATCTAAATAGACTGACCATTCCATGGTATGAACATCGGCGGCAATACCCACTTTACGTAATTCTTCCACCATAATTAAGCCAATTTTCTTGCGAATTTCATTCCCTTGGTTGGTCTTAAACTCAAATGAGAATGGAGTATTTACCCCATTGATAACTTTATCTAATACACCATCACCATCAGTATCGCTCCACCCCGCTTCAGTTAACAAAACCTTCGCCTTTTCAGGATTAAATTCCCACGGCTCTATACCATGATGATATTCTGGACGCTTGAAATATACATTTCCAATGGCAGGTTGGGCTTCTCCATAATACAGGATGTCTGCAATTTTTGCACGATTACACAAATGGGTCATGGCACGACGAACACGTTTATCACTAAAAATGGGATGTTCGTTATTCCACCCAATATATGAATAATTGGGATAATAAAATGACTTCTTGTCATTATTCTTATTGAATTTTGATGAATTGGTTTGATTGAAAAATAATTCTGGGGGGAGACTGCGAATCAAATCAATTTCTTGGGCTTTTAGTCCCGTCAGTGCCGCATCATGTTGCTTAACCGTCTTAAAAATAAGGCGCTCAACAAGATTCAATGATTCTGTTTCTGCTGATTTCCAATAATTCTCGCTTCGATTCAATACAACCCGATCATCCGTACGCCATTCTTTAAATACAAATGGACCCGATCCCACTGGATTTCGAGAGACTTCATGGCTATTAAAAAATTGTGCAAATTGGTATGCGGGCTCATTTTCAAACTGGTCCATCGAATTATTGCTATTGGTAAATTTCGCAAGTAAACCTTTTAAATCTTCAAATGAGTAAGATGCCATTACATTATTCGGATCATAAATATGTCGAGGCAAAATACTAATTTGTGCACCTATAAATACATCATGCTTAAAATAGATTTCACTGCATGTAAATTTGATTTTATAAGGGTCACCATCCACTAATTCAGCGGTGGCAACATCCTTATAATAGTTTCGCATAGGTGCTGCATCCGTAAATGGATTCTTGATAGATTTCAAGGTAAAGATTACATCTTCTCCCGTAAGGGGAGTGCCATCAGAAAAATATGCATCTTTGCGTAATGTAAAGGTATATGATAATTTATCAGCAGTAACTTCAGGTTGGGAGTCTGCAATCCATGGTATATATTCTAATGATTGATTATCTTGAACCATCATGGCTTCAAATATATTTTGCGAGTAAATATATGTGCCACCTGCGCCAGTAGATGTGTAGGGATTTAATCCATCAGAATCACTGAGCTCATGAACGATAATCCAGTCACCGCCATTATCTTTGGGGTGCATTCCATTCGTATCTACA
>JABHHG010000145.1 GCA_018671635.1 Fidelibacterota bacterium
GAAGAATTCGCTTTTGCAATGCCTCTGCAACATCTGTATGTTTATGCAGGTGGTCATCCAATGCTTTTTTTATAAAATCATTAATAAATACTCGAACGGTTGGACCTTCAGGGCCCATTTCTGAAGACCCTAATTTAGTTTTGGTCTGTGATTCAAACACAGGATTCTGAACCCGTACACTCACTGCCGAAATGATGGATGCCCGAATATCTGAAGCATCATAATCCTTGCCATAAAATTCTCTCACGGTACGCACCACCGCTTCACGGAATGCCGCTAAATGAGTGCCCCCTTGGGTGGTATTTTGTCCATTTACAAATGCATGATATTCTTCGCCATATTGTTCACCATGGGTAATGGCAACTTCAATATCATCTCCCCGTAAATGGATGATTGGATATCTAATTTTTTCCGTGTCTGACTTCCGCGACAGAAAATCAAAAAGTCCATTTTCAGAGAAATATTTATCACCATTGAAATTGATGGTAAGACCGGCGTTTAGATATACGTAATTCCAAATTTGGTCTTGAATATATTCAGGTAAAAAACGATAGTTTTTAAATATACTATCATCGGGCGTAAAACTAATTTTAGTACCATTTCGTACCGTAATCTTTTCAATGGGATCATCATGGGTTAATTCACCAGATTTGAATTGGGCGGCTTTGGATTCTCCATCTCTAACGGATTGAACCCAAAAATTATCAGACAAGGCATTCACCGCCTTTGTGCCCACTCCATTAAGTCCCACAGATTTCTGGAAGGCTTCAGAGTCATACTTACCGCCAGTGTTTATTTTTGACACACAATCAATAACTTTCCCTAATGGGATTCCTCGTCCATAATCACGAATAACCGCTTTCTTATCACTAATTTTTACATCAATAGTTTTGCCAAAACCCATCACATATTCATCAATACTATTATCAATTATTTCTTTAATGAGAATATAAATACCATCATCAACGGCAGAACCATCTCCCAATTTCCCGATGTACATTCCAGGGCGAAGGCGAATATGCTCCTTCCAATCAAGAGATTTTATGCTACTTTCATCATATTTTGGATTTGCCATACTTCTACTGCTCCCTATTAATTTAAAATCACTTTTCTAAGTTGAGAAATGGGGATACTACCTTCATTTAAAATTCGAGAATGAAATTCTCTAAAACTAAAAATATTTTTATTTTTACGTTTATAATCTGAGAAGAGTCGCTCCATTTCAATTCCCCCAATAAACTGTTGTGTAAAATGAAGTGGATTCTCTTCAATATTGTCCGCAAATTCCTGGGCATCCTTTTTATCGATGTTGATTTTTTCAGCCAACTCATTTACTATGTTTATTTTATCTAATTGATGATAGCCAATTTGTAACTCCATCCAAGAAAGCCCTGCAATTTGTAAAGCTTGATTCAAAGATGTTAAGGTATAGGCATAATTCTCACCACCACCGAATCCAGAATCTATAAAATATGACGACGAATATTGTTGCCATCCATATTTTGTCACATTATTTTGAATAATTTGACGAAGTAATTCTAAATTTTTAGAGAGTGATTGCTGAAGCTGGAGACCTCCAGGAGAAAGATCTTTCATCACCATTAATTCTAATTCAAAGCGATTTAAAGTAGGTATTGTTTTATTTTCTTCATTGAGTGGATTAACTAAATATTCCACATCTTTATTATTGCTATTCAGCTGAAATCGCCCCACTCGAGCAAATGTAGATGAAATGGAGTACTCTTCATCAAAGCGAATTTGGATATTAGGAATCGTAGTTACAAAGAGTTCTTGATTTTTTTTCAACTCATCCTGAACCTTTTTAGAGGCGGCATACACAGACGAAATATATTCTTGCGGACTCACCTCACTATTGTCCAATTCTTCTAATACCCAATAAATAACAGAAAGAGAATCATCTCGGTCCACCCATACTGGCTCATCATTTTTCTGTAAATAAAATGGCAGGGATAAATCAAAAAGTTGATTTTGAATTTTCATCATTCGCTTTTCTGCTAAATGAGAAATTTTTCCAATGGAATATGATTCACCCACATGATGTGTAAATAGATTTTCAAATAAAGAAGGTTCCATTTTATAATCAACTTTTTCTAATTTAGTATATTCTTCATCCACCCATTGTTTGTATCTTTTCAGTCCTCTTTGTATATTCCTAATATGTAAATCAATCTTATCTAAGGTTTGATTATCAGACATTATCTTAATGGGTAATTCATCTAGGAGAATATTCAACGCATCTATAATTTTTGATACTTTTATTTCATGAAAACTTGAATGAAATTTTAAATTTTCATAGGCATCATCTAATACCGAATTACTCACACCCAAACGTTGCTCTAATGCATGGGTACGTTCATTCATATTCAAATAATCTAAATCCACTAATGCCACTAATCCATTATAAATCATTTCAGGATATAAACTGGCATCCCATTCATACCGTCTTTCAGATTGTAAAGAATAGACTTCCCGTGCCAAAAATTCAGTGAGAATCGTATGATTCACGAACTCAACTTGGGGAAGTTTAGTTTCGTCTATCTGTGAGAGTTCAATTCGAAACCGTTGAACATCCGCCAAGTATTCTTCTCGTGCATCTGTATCTAAGCGACGAAAGGTTGTATTGTATTCATCTGAACCATAGCGCGTGGATTCAACCGGGCGAAACTTAAAATACCAATCCGTAAATGCAGTTTCCAAATCCGTATATGATTTAACATAGGATTGACTACAGCTAAAAATTTGAACAACAAGGAATAATAAGGTGAATTTCATCACCGAAAATTTATGAGATTCCGTCGATATAAATAAATTATTCTTCGGATTTTTTGCAATTATCTCAAATTACCAGTCCACCCCATTTTTGAACGGAGTGTATGGAAATAATTATTTCCCGGTAATGATATAAACTGAATTATTCGGGATGATTTTTTGATTTCTAATTTGGTACTACCCTTAATGGCGAAGCGTATTTGCCCATCAATAGTGCAAGCAATCCCTTCATAATCTTCAGTAAAGGAAGCCTCAATAATCTCATTTGCCGGTAAAACTATAGGGCGAGCTGACAAACTGTGTGGGCAAATTGGGGTTACGGTGATAGTGTCAATGGTGGGAGTAATTATAGGTCCACCAGCAGAGAGGGAATATGCCGTAGAACCCGTTGGTGTAGAAAAAATAAGTCCATCACTTTCATAGGTATTTAAATATTCTCCAGAAACCGTAATTTCAGTTTTTAGGATTCTTCCGGAATGACCATGATCAACCACAATATCATTGAGTGCATGATACCCACCACTTTTTCCATTTAAACTTGAAAGGTGTAATGACAACATCATTCGATTTTCGATGGAATAATTCTGATTTGAAATATACTCAATAGCTTCTGCCATCGTTTGACGAGTACTTTCAGCTAAAAAACCTAAACCACCAATATGGATTCCTAAAATCGGCTTCATATTCTCTTCCATTCGTCGTGCGGTAGAAAGAAGTGTACCGTCACCTCCAATAGTTAGAATAATATCGCAGGTTTCAACCAATTCACTAAACTCTAATGAATCAATTCCTACCTTCACTTTCCCCGCATCTTCATCTTCTTCATAATCCGATGAAATAAAACAGGAATGCCCTGCATTTACAATCACCGGAAAAATTGAATTTACAATTTCATAAAAACGGGATTTTCTAAAATTCCCAGTGAGTCCAATAATCATATTCCAGGGACTTCCTTCAATTCATTATTCTCATTAACTAAAGTAGTGATTCTTTCTTCAGCCGCGACCAATTTAGATTTACAGGCATGAGTCAACTTTATACCATCCTCATATAATTTTACCATCTCATCTAAGGAGGTTGATCCAGATTCTAATTTCTCAATGACTTTCTCAAGGGAAAGCATAGATGCTTCAAATGATATTTCTTTGCTTGACATTTTATTTTTTCTCTACTTTATTCACAGTTGTATTCGCAATACGATTTGAAAAATGGATATTGATTTCATCCCCGTTTAGTAAAGGTGAATTTGGTTTAACAATATTTCCATCCGTTCCATACACTAAGGAAAATCCTCGATTCAAAACACCCTTGGGATTCAAAACGTGCAATTTTTCACTTTTCACTTCTAGTTTTTTACTAAATTTATCCATTGATGAACGAGCAAAATTTACAAGCGCAGTAGCGAAATTATTGAATTTTTCTTTATTCTTATTAAAAAAAACTTCAGGTTTATGAAAGCCATAGGATAAAATAGCCATTTCTATGGTTTGATATTGACTCAATATATACGATTGTACATACCCCAATAACCGCTCTTCTTGTTCATCTAAATATTGAGCTAAATCATCTCGAACTGGCGATAACAGCTCTGCCGCAGCAGATGGTGTGGGTGCCCGTAAATCAGCGGCAAAATCTGAAAGGGTAAAATCTGTTTCATGTCCCACTGCAGAGATAATAGGAATTTTTGAATTGGCAATGGCACGCACCAAACGTTCATCATTGAAACACCATAAATCTTCCATAGAGCCACCACCTCTACCAATAATGATTGCATCCACTGGAATGATATGTGCATTAATATCCTCAATACTTTTCACAAGGGATTCTACTGCAATATCACCTTGTACCAATGATGGGCGAAGCATAATATGAATATGTGGCGAACGACGATTAATTACATTAATAATATCTCGAATTACTGAACCATCAGCAGATGTAATTACACCAATTTTTTCTGGATATACTGGAATTTTCTTTTTTATAACAGCATCAAATAATCCCTCAGATTCTAATTTCTTTTTTAGGCGTTCGTACGCTTCCCATAAATCACCTTGCCCAGAAATATGAATATTTTTGACTTTAAATTGAAATTGTCCACGAGGTGAATATAGACTGACGGATCCAAATAATGTTACCTTTTGTCCATTTTCTGGAATGAACGCAAGCTTCTGTGCATCATGAGAAAATAAGACCGATGATATTTCACCGGAAGCATCCTTTAAGATGAAATAAATATGCCCCGAGCTATATTGTCGCAATGAACTAATTTCACCTTCAACCCATACATGCGAAAACTTATTCTCTAGCAAGAACTTTGCTTGATTATTTAACTGACTAACAGATAAAATGGTTTGTTGGGTATCCATATCCTAAAAATAAGAACCGCCAGCTACGAATAGCTGACGGCCTAATTTAACTTTTTCTATAGTTTGAATTGTCCCACTCGTATGGGGAACTCTACTATATTTTATCGACAATTTACTTTTTCTTTTTATGTCGATTTGCACGAAGACGTTTCTTACGCTTATGCGTATTCATCTTTCTCTTTTTGCGTTTTTTACCGCACGGCATATAATCTATCTCCTATTTTAAAACCCTCTAAGTAAAGCCTTATTTACTCTATCTTTTAATAATTTTGAAACCTTGAATGAAGGTACAAATCTTTCTTTTAGTTTAACCACCTCTCGTGTTGCTGGATTATGAGCATCACGGGCAGATCTTTTTTTAACGATGAAACTTCCAAAGCCTCTTATATCGACTCTCTCACCATTTGAAAGAGATGTAATCACAGATTGTATCACTCCCTCAAGAACAGCTTCAGTTTCCACCTTTGTCAATCCTGTTGCGGTAGCCACTTCATCAATTATATCAGCTTTTGTCATTAATTTCCACCCCCGTAATATAAACTATATTCTGGTAACGGAAATATACCCAAATTTGAAAAAGGTAGGTTTATCTGCTTGCTATTTAAAAGGATATCAATTATACCTTCATCTTCAACTTTTGGATAAATCAATGTGGGCTTTTCATCAAAACCCGCTAATTGTGTAACCAAGCGAATTGCATTATCATAGGTGCCAATAATATCCACCAACCCCAGACGTAATGCTTGCTCTCCACTATATACTTGTCCCGTGGCTAATGTTGCAGCCTCATCATAAGACATCCCTCTCTCATATGCAACGGTGCGGACAAACTGTGTATGTAAATTATCTACTAAATCTTGAAAGTATGATAAGTCTGCTTTAGTGGGCTTGCGTGCAAAATTGCCCGCATCTTTTAATGCTCCACTTTTAACTGATTGAAATGCTAAGCCCACTTTATCCAATAAGTCTGCTGCAATTGGGTATGACATAATCACCCCGATTGAGCCTGTTGCAGTACCTTTATTAGCGATGATAGTGTCTGCACCTGCAGCAATATAATATCCTCCTGATGCGGCCACACTCCCCATAGATGCAATTATAGGCTTAATATTTGCTTCTGAAATTTCTTTCACTTTTTCATAAATTTCTTGACTGGCTGCCACCCCACCGCCTGGGGTATTTAGGCGAATTAAAATGGCATCGATATCTTCTCGCTCTGCAAAATCATTCAGCTCTTCAACAATTTCTTCCGAAGCCATGATAGCTTCAGAAATATTAATTACCCCAATTTGTGGACCAAAATGAAATTTGGGGAAAGGTAAAAATGAGAGTAGAAATAAAAATACTATTCCACCTAAAACCATCCATTTTTTGTTCATATTAAGTACTCTTCCATATTTTTAATTTTTGCCCCACATAAATCCGATTTGAACGAAGGCCATTCCATTTTTTAACTTTTCGAATAGACGTACGATACTTCATGGCAATTTCACTCAGTGTATCTCCACGCCTTACCGTATGATATATTTTTGTACTCTTAGAAGAACTCACCATGGAAGTTTTACGATATTGAGCATAGCCATCGGTAGGTATCTGTAAACGTTGACCGGGGCGAATATATTTTGCATTTCCCATTTTATTAATGGACACAATATCTTTTACGCGAACACCATATTTACGGGCAATAAGCCAGAGGCTTTCACCCCGTTTTACTTTATGATCAATAAATACAATTTCTTCAACTTTTTCAATTTCTATTGCTGCATAGAGTGAATCAAATTTTACATTAAAACCTTCAGGTAATCTAAAACTATAGGTTTCATTCTCTTTTAAAGGAGGTATGGTTCCTTGCCGTAATTCAGGATTAAAGGATTGTAATTGCTTCGCCTCAATCCCAGATAACTCTGATAGAACTTCCAAGCTTACTGATTTATCTAATTTTTTAACGGTCCAATTCATTTCTGATTCCGAGGTAACCACAAATCCATAACGTTGGGGGTCAGTAGCTATAAAAATGGCCGCCATAATATTGGGCACATAATTACGGGTTTGCCCAGGTAAACGAGATAATTTCCAATAATCAGTAGTGCCATGTCTTTTTATTTCTTTTCGAACCCGCCCACTTCCACAATTATAGGATGCAAAGGCCAAATACCAATCATCAAATTTTGTATATAAATCTTTTAAATATTGGGCAGCTGCATGGGTAGATTTTTCAAAGTCCCGTCGTTCATCAACCCACCAGTTTTTCTTCAAACCATAAGCCTTTCCCGTGGATGAAATAAATTGCCATGGGCCCGATGCGTGAGCATACGAATAAGCTTCTGGGTTTAATCCACTCTCAATCATGGCCAAGTAAAAGAGTTCTGGCGGAACATTTTCTTGTTCTAATATGGGGAGCATTATTTTTTTGTAACGATCCATCCGATTTAACCATTTCTGTACACTGGATCGACCCTCATTTTGAAAAAACTTAATAATGCTGGCAACTTTTTGATTATACGTAATGGGTATATGGCCTGGAATAACTTCAATTCTTTCTTCTACAAATTCAAGATCTTCCAATGTTTGACTATAAATATATTCATTTAACTTATCTCGAAATACAGCTACGGAGAGCCCTGTTTCTACTTTATCGATAGTATTTGATTCATCCTCATAATAATCAATTGTAGCCGTTAATATTCTATTGAACTCTAATTTTTGAAATTCATCATTCCCATTTTTACTGAGGACATCTAATGCCGAAAGTGATTCAAAAAGTAAATCAAATTGATACATGGCTTCCAAGGTATCACCAGTTAAATCTGAAATGATAGCCTCAGAAAATATAGTTTTAGCTTCATCCATTTGAGCTTCAAAAATATCCACATCCTCTTCATATAAAAGAGAATCTATTTTAATTTCTATTGCAGTAAATGTGGAGGAATCAATATTTTCAGTATATACAGGCACTTCATCCTGCTTCAGTGAATCCTGTGAAAAAATGGAGGTCGCTAAAATAAAACTAGCCAATAAAATATGTGTCATTTTCATGTACTTTTTAATTTTCTATATTAATAAACGGGCATTGAAATGCCTGATGAATTTTACAACAATTTTCTATTTGATATAACACGCCTTGTTGCAACCCAAATGTTCGAGGGAGATTAACTCCCCATTGCTTCATTTTTCGGGTGCAATTACCGTAAGCTTGAACTGGTAAATTATACCATTGCTCAAAGTTATCATTTTCTTCGGGAGCATATTGACTACGTAATGGTAATATAATATTGCCCATAATTTCATTTAGATAGGCTTGCCCCGAAATCTGGAAACCATTCTCTATTAGACTCTTTTGTACGTCTAATAAATCAAGGCTAGAATATTCTGAAAGAGAAAGAGGGTCTCGTAAATACAATAGGGTTATTGCCATAATGAATGGCACACGTTTTTCTAAAGTTGCAGATGGAAATCGTGATCCCTTTTCATAATTCCTAGAAATAAGTGAATTGTATAATTGCTTGAAATTAGAATCAGAAATTGAATTTATCTGTTTTAATGAATCTATATATTCAGAGACAATTTGTCTATTTCTAATATCTAATAAATAAAAGATGCGATTAAAGCCATCTGATTCATCATTAAAATTGGTACAGTGTTGAAGCCATCGTGTATATGCCCCCATCTTAAGAATAGACTCAATTTCACTAACGGCATAGGCATCTATAATATTATCACAAGAAATTATTTTCCCGCGGAAAAGAGGCAAATGGATTGTCTCAACCCATTTTTTATTATTTGTACGTATTGGAGTCTGAGCTCCATGAGATGAAATATGTAGAATTACATTATTATATTCAGCATTTTCCTCATGCTTATGATGATACCAGTCTTCAGTAGATTCATGTAATTCCACATCCCCAATATACACTTCACCCTGAATTAAAATACAAGCATGTTTATAATCTGGGCCAGAAAAACGATTTCGTTTACCCGGTGAAACAACTTCAATTGTTTTTCCCGTGGAGGATATAAATTGATTTCCCCCTTGCAATTCCCATAAAGGGTACATGGCTTTCTCATCATAGACATTATGAGTAAAATTAAATTGCTCAGGTATAGAGTAATAAATCATTTAATGGTATCAATCCCCATAAATGGTACGAGGACCTCTGGAATTTCAATTGAACCATCTGCTTTCTGATAGGTTTCTAATAATGCTACCATTAGCCGTGGGGTTGCCACACCTGAACCATTAAGGGTATGCACAAAATCTAACTTATTAGTATCACTTCTTCTAAAACGAATATTGCCTCTCCTCGCCTGAAAAGATTCAAAGTTACTGCAACTGGATACCTCTAAATACTTATCTTCACCGGGGGCCCATAACTCGATGTCATAGCACTTTGCCGCAGAAAATGATAAATCACCTGTGCATAATGCAACAACCTTATAGTGTAAGCCCAATGCTTGTAAAATATCTTCCGCATCATTAACCAATGTTTCTAAAATTTCATATGATGTATCAGGATGAACAAATTGCACCATCTCCACTTTATTAAACTGATGTAACCGTAATAAACCTCGTGTATCTTTACCATAGCTTCCGGCTTCACGTCTAAAGCATGCTGAATAGGCAGTATATTTATAAGGAAAATTTTCTTCTTCTAATTGCTCATCACGATGAATATTGGTTACCGGAACTTCAGCCGTTGAAATACAATAGAGATCATCACCTGAAATATGATACATATCCTCCTGAAACTTGGGGAGCTGTCCCGTCGTCGTTGTTGCTTCACGAGTCGTTAAAAATGGAGGGAATAATTCTTCATAACCATGTTTCTCCACATGAAAATTCAACATGAAATTAATCAATGCACGTTCTAATTTTGCCCCCATTCCACGGTATAATGGAAACCCGCTTCCTGACATTTTTGTGGCACGTTTAAAGTCAAATAAATTATATTTTTCTGATAATTCTAAATGTGATAAGGGAGTAAAATTAAATTGAGGTTTTTTGCCCCACTCTCTCACTAATGCATTATCACCTTCAGTCTGGCCAATGGGTACTGAGTCATGATATACGTTGGGAATAAATAACAAGTTATTAAAAATTTGATCATCGATCTGTTTCAAATCTTGATCCATAACTTTAATTTTTTCAGAAACAGCGCGCATTTTTTCTATGGCAGTTGTTGCATCTTCACCATTCTTTTTTTTATCTGCAATAACCTTCGTAGCAGTATTCCGCTCAGATTTAAGTTGCTCAACAACTTGAATTAAATCACGTCGCTTATCATCGTGTGAAAAGAGGGTTTCCAAATCAAAGTCAACATTCTTATGTTGAAGACTTAATTTAACCTTATCAATATTTTCTCGAATAAATTTTAGAGACAACATCTATTCATTTTCCTTCTATAATTAAGCATGTAATTTAGGGGCATTAAAATATTTTTAAAAAGACGCATTGGTTAAATAAAATTTTATTTAACGACCTCTCCCTTTTCCTAAAATAATTAGGGTCATCAACATGATTTTCATATCTAATAACATAGATATATTCTCAATGTAATAAAAATCATGCTTTAATTTATTCTCAACATTTTCTACAGTGGTATCATAATCTCCAATAACTTGTGCCCATCCTGTAATACCAGGGCGTAAACATAACCTTCGAGAATAATATGGAAATCGAGCTGTTAACTTCTCAACAAAGAATGGACGCTCAGGACGTGGCCCCACGATACTCATATCTCCTTTTAATACATTAAATAATTGAGGGATTTCATCTATTCTAAATTTACGTAAAAAACGGCCTATTGGAGTAATACGTGGATCATCAACGCTCGCCCATACAGGGCCACTTTCCTTCTCTGAATTTTCAAACATGGTTCTAAATTTGTATAAATTAAAATGCCTGCCTTTTCTACCTACCCTAACTTGAGTATAATAAATTGAACCTGAAGATGTGAGTTTAATGATAAAAATAACCATGATTATAATAGGCATTGCACACACTAAAGTTATTATTGAGATGAGAACATCTAATAATCGTTTAACTAATCGTTGGTATTCTGTTAATATATCAGGATTTATATCGATTAGTGCCAATCCATGAAGGATACTCATTTTAACTTGTCCTGTCAGCGCTTCATACATATCTGGTACAATTTTAATACAGACCGAGAGATTATAAAGACTGCCAATAATATTTAAAATTTCATCATGACTATATTCACTGGATGAAATAATAATATCATCTATATCATTATTTGAAATAATCTCCTGAATATCACTTAATCTGCCTAAATAAATGGTGGATTTATCCATATTCAAATCATTGTCATCAGAAACATAACCTAAAACATTATACCCTAGTGATGGAGACTTTTTTAATTGATTGATCAGATGCCATGAGGAATCTCCTTTACCCAATATAATTACATCCCGAAGACCAATTTTTGCATTCAAAAATAGCTTTTGAATCCATCTCACCATCAGCCTAAGCATCAAGGTTAGTATTAATAATTTACTCCAAAAAATGGATATTTCAACCATATAGTCAACCGTTATATCTTGAAGGAAATTTTGTAGGATTAAATACATTCCAACACTAATAATATATATTTTTGTAAAGTTTTTAATTTCACGTTTTCGAGACGTCAAGGGTGAAGGATTATAGCCTTTTGACAAATATCCCATAAACAAAAAACTAGCCCCTAATAGTAGTTTAATTACAGGAAGATGAGTATTGAAAGAAATTTTATATAGAACCTTAAACGACAACATATCCAAAAACAATAAAATAATGATAATGAATAGTGATGCACGATTATGCTGTGTTATTTCACGAAACTTCATTAGAAACTCCATAAACGAGCTCTGTCTGCTGATTCACCAAATTAATATCAAATTTAGATGCCTGCTTGAATGAATTTTTACTCCAATTTTTAAGTTTATTTGAATTTACCATTTCGAGCATTGCCCTAAAAAGAGCATTAGAATCCTTTGGTTGTATTAATATTCCATTCCCATTAATGACTTCTCTGCACCCTGCCATATCTGTTGTAATTATGGGCTTACTTGCTGCTAAAGCTTCGATTAGGCAATGGGGAATACCTTCTCTGTAATATGAAGGTAAAACTACCACATCGGCCCTTTCTAATAAACGTACAATGTCTTCTTTATATCCAATCCACTCACAATTGGGGGAATCAAAAGATGTTTTTATCCATGTCTCTGATACACTTCTTGGATTCCCTCTATCAATTTCTCCCGCTAATGTTAACGTGAAATTTGTGGTCTGCTCACGTAAAAGATATACGGCTTCTTTCAGCTCATTTAAGCCCTTATCAAATAACATTCTAGATAAAAATAAAAAATGAATTTGGGGTATGGACCTTGTATATTTTATATGCCTAAACAAAGTCATGTCAACGCCTGAACTTGGAATCAAATGTGAATTATTTTTATGGCTAATTTTAATTTTTATAAATTCATTCATATCATCTGGGTTCTGAAAAATATTATTAATCGAAGTGGAA
>JABHHG010000160.1 GCA_018671635.1 Fidelibacterota bacterium
AAAGAGAAATCCATAATGGCTAAGACGGATTGAATTCCTCCTATTTTACCCACAATAGTTTTTACTGCATCTTTACTTCCGGTTTTCTCTTTGGCCGCAACCAATTGATCAGAGTATTTTTTTGTTCCCACAAATTCAAGGGGATCAACCGATACAATATTTGTGCAAAATTCTTCGAATTGGGTTTCATCCACCAATAAGTTGATGTAATCTCCACTGGTAATACGAAAATGGTGTGAGCACCCAATACAAACGTAGTTCTGCTCAAGCAATGCCTTTTGGTACACAACTTCGCTACAACCAGGGCATTTTAGCCACATACCTTCAGCGATTTCTCGCTTATCGAAGGTCTTAATTTTTTCAGATTTTCTTCTAAACCATTCTGCCATTAAAATTCCAATGTATATAAAACTGCATCATCCCCTTTGGTGTAATAATCTTTACGCTCACCTTTGGGCAGAAAACTCATCTTTTC
The DNA here is from genome assembly GCA_018671635.1 of Fidelibacterota bacterium. Taxonomy (GTDB): domain Bacteria; phylum Fidelibacterota; class Marinisomatia; order SCGC-AAA003-L08; family D37C17; genus JABHHG01. The sequence continues at coordinate 476 of JABHHG010000160.1, forward strand.
ATACAATTTCCGAGCGGGTAAATTACTGGAACTTACCTCTAAAAACACTGACTTTACTTCAATCTCCTTTAGGTGTAATTCCATATTTTTCAGGAGGTGAACACCAATTCCAGTTCCTCTAAATGGCTCTGCTACTGCAATATTATTCAAATGATATTCATCCATTACATGCCACCCAAATAGGTACCCAACCGCCTGATCATTTTTTAGAAAAACCCAATTCATCGAAATTTTATTATTGAGATCACTTTTAAAATGATATTCAGTCCACGGTTTAGAAAATGAGGCTCGTTCGATAAATAAAATTTGTTCAAGATGTTTATTGGATGCCGAAACAATCATGTCTATTTGCTAATATTAAATTCCGTTAAATAAAATGGGGATACCTTTTGATAATCTTTTTCCGCCAACGCAGCTGCATTATTCAACGCAAATCTGCCAATAGTTTGCGAGGATGGTAAAATTTCATTAAAATCAATATTACATTTTTGTAATTCTGTGCCAAAGACTGGAGCTGCATCTAAATTCTCTACCGGTATACAAGTAGCGTCATTCACCGGCTCATGGTTATTAAATTTTTGTGCAAAGACCATATTTTTATGAGAGTGAATACATACCCAATGAGGAAATTCAATATCAATTTCCATATCCATAGCAAGCAATGTTTTTACGGATAATAATGGGAGATTATACGATAAAGCCAATCCCTTTGCCAAACTCATTCCAATTCGTAGACCTGTATATGAGCCGGGACCAGACGAAATTGCAATGGCATCTAATTCTGAAACCTTGCACTTATGCGCCTTGAGTAATTCATCGGTAAATACAGGGAGTTTTACCGCGTGTGATCTGGGTTCATCAGAATCTTTGGTTTCCACAAAACTTCCATCTAAAAAGAGTGAAATGCTACAAATATTTGTGGCTGTTTCAATGGCTAATATATTTTTCATTTTATATAAATTTTTCTTTCAAACTCAGATACTGATTTCAGCGTAATAGAAATATGATCTTTAGGGATTAAAGCTGAAATAATTTCAGGCCATTCAATAATTTTTACATCATCTGAAAAAAAGTAATCTTGGATTCCTAAATTTATCCATCTTTGTAAATCATTTTCACGATAACAATCCATATGAATCACTCTCAGTTGAGCCTCATATTCGTTAATAAGTGTAAACGTTGGTGAGGTAACTTGACGATCAAAATTAAAGCCATCAAGAATTCCCTTTACAAAGGTTGTCTTCCCTGCGGCAAGATCCCCCTCTAAAGTGATAATGTCACCAGCTTCAATAAATTTTGACAATGACTTTCCTAAATTTATAGTTTCTTCAGCAGATGAGGTTACCCCGCCTTTCCAGCCAGACTTCACTTACCTTTTCCAGTCAAAATGCCCACAGGGACAATCATTTCATCCATTGAAATTCCGCCGTGCTGAAAACTATTCTCATAACGTCGAGCGAAACGATTATAATTATTTGGATATAGAAAATAATACTCATCCTTAGATAAAATATAGTCGCTTGCTCCATCTATTGTTGGAAGTCTAAATTCTTTTGAAGAATCAATTTTCATGGCTACTTTTGATGAAACATGTAAATTTTTACCATACTTATATCGAATTCCATCAGAAGTTTCTCGATCACCTTTAACTTGAACGGGCTTTTTCACTCTGATACTACCATGATCGCTGGTCAGAACCACGATTTTATTCCACTCACTAATTTGCTCAAATACATCTTTAAGCCATGATTGTTCCATCCATGAGCAAACTGCTTTTCGATATGCGGATTCATCAGGAATCATTTCTTTGAGCACGTTTGACTCCGATCGTGAATGACCTAACATATCTACAAAGTTAACCACTAATGCTAAAAGATTTGTATTTTTGTATTCATTAATATGATTCGCAAATTTTTGCCCATCTTCAGGGGTTATAACTTTTGTATAATTCATAGATACTTGTGATAAGTTATTCCGTTGTAAATATGACTTCAAAAACTCACCCTCATAACGATTCATACTGGTTTCATCTCGAATCATTTTTTCCCATTCATTTGGGAATATTTTGGGGAATTCATCAGGATATAAGCCACTAAATATTGCGTTTCTTGAAAATGGAGTGGCTGTTGGAAGGATTGAAAGGTGAAACTCTGTTTTGATGTTAAATGAACCGTAGAGAATTTTTTCGAGGGATTTCCATTGATCAACGCGCAAACAATCAATAACAACCAATACCACATCTTTATCTTTCTGTAAAAGTGGCAAAACATGCGCATCTAATATTTTAGGAGATGTTATAGTATCAGAACTTTCCCCTATCAAATTTAGGTACTCATTCTCAATAAATGTTGAAAATTGTCGATTGGCTTCGTCATGCTGCTCATCTAAAATTTCACCCAATCCTTGGTCTCCAAGTGAATCAAACCGAACCATCCAATCTGTGAGTCGATGATTAATTTCATACCAATCATCTAACGTCTTCGCCGATGATATCTTTTCGCCGATATCTTGAAAATCTTTTAAGTAACCTTGTGCCGCTGAATCACTCTGAATTTTCTTTGTTTCCAAAACATTCTTACAGGCAATAAGTATCTGACTTGGATTTACAGGTTTGGTGAGATAATTGGTAATATGAGAGGCGATTGCCTCTTCCATTAAAGACTCTTCTTCGTTCTTCGTAATCATAATTATGGGAAGGTTGGGGTCAATTTCTTTAATATATTTTAGGGTAGTCAATCCGTCCAGACCCGTCATCATTTCATCTAATAAAACTAAATCAAATGTGTCTTCTTGCGTTAAATGAATGGCATCCTCTCCTGAATGAACGGGAACAACTTCATACCCTTTATTCTCTAAATACATAATATGGGGTTTGAGTAAATCAATCTCATCATCCACCCATAATATTTTACCTTTAGAATTCATTATTTTGAAGTCAATTTAAATGCACCATTCCAATCTTTTCCTGGAGAGTTTTCCTTAAATGACTCACAACGAGTAATATATACTTTACATGGTGTAGTTGGTCGACCAATATAATCCTCTTCCAATTTATCACATTCTTCAAATGCTTTGATGGCATCATCCCATTTTTGATTAGTATATAAATCAATGGCCTTATCCCAAACTGGAATTAATTTTTTATAGATTTCTGGCTCCTTACCCTTTTCACTAATCAGTTCAAAGGTCCTTTCGGGTTCAGTTCGACCTTTTACCACAGCATAATCAAGCATTCTATATGTAAATCTATCTTTGGTAATCTCGTAAACCTTACTCCCAACTTGAGTTTCTATGCCATATTGCTTGGCTCCAGATTCTAATCGAGCAGTAAGATTAACCGTATCGCCCATCATAGTATAATTCATTCTCATATCTGAACCCATATTTCCAGTAACTAATTCACCACAATTAACACCAATTCGATGTCGCATATTGTGTACTACTTCTGGCCATCTGTCCCCTTCACTTTTCCACTTTTGACGAAGTTCTTCTAACTTATCATTCATCTGACAGCAGGTTAAACATGCTAAATATTCATGATCGTCTATGTGAACCGGCGCACCATAGAATGCAATAATGGCATCACCAATATACTTATCTAAAGTACCATTATTCTCCAATAAAATATTGGTCATTTCATTCAAATATTCATTTAAAAGTTCAACTAAATCAGCGGCCGTTAGTTTTTCCGAGAATGATGAAAAGCTTGCGATATCAGAGAAAAATGCTGTGTTATATCCTACTTCACCCCCTAAGGATGGTGCAGATTTAGACTCATACATTTGATCAATAAGTTCGGGCGAAATATAATTTCCAAATGATGCCTTCAAAAATGCCTTGTCTTGCCCCTCAGTAAATAATTTATATGAGAGGTTTAATCCATATGGTAAAATAATTGATAATGCTGGAAATAGAACTGGAACCATGACAGATTCACCCATTCCAGGGATATTAATTGAAAACTGATTCTCAGTAATAAGATTTCCAAAAATTTTAAATATCCAAAAATAATCGCCTACAAATTCACCAATTGAATAAGAAAACCATACCCCTAATTCTGCAAGCATAATTCCCAAAGCAACCATGGGCTCAGGTTTTGTTACTAAGAGGAGAGTAAAAAAGCAGAATAGCGCAATAATTAATAAATGTGAACCAACATAACGAGAGTCATACTCCAGTGTACCTGTGGGTGTTTGAATATAATTTTCATGTAACATTTGTTGAATTGCATTGGCATGAATTTCAACTCCCGGCATCAAATAATCTTTTCCACTATATGATAAATATGGAATAGGCTTAATATCTTGATCTTCTGCCAATGATGTACCAATAATGACAATTTTATTTTTGAATGGATTCTTATCTTTGAAGAACATATACAATGGGCTTTCGGAATCAATATACATATCCATCCAATTTGTATCTTCTAAATATTCATACATATCAAACATGGGGTCATAAGTTGATTCACCAATGATATAATCTTTTGTGTCTACAACATTTGATAATGGATATCGACTAAATGTATTAAACTCGCCTGAAACGGGGCCAAAGTAATTAGTGATGAATGTATTTCCAAACCCATATGTTGGAATAACAAGCGGTCCAATTGTTATCTGACGGTTATCAGAATCTAAGATTGGGGAAGGCGAATTATAAACGCCTCTATACTTTAATACTGATTCGATCCCTAATGTATAATGGAATGTCGTATCTCCAGAAATGGTGTAAAACATACCATACTGCCGATAAAATCCGTCAGTATCTGTATTGATATTTACCAGACCTGTATATTGGTCTAATTCCGTTTCCATTAGTGAGGAGGTTGGATTTAGCAGATAGTCAGGCGGAATACGTGTGGGTTCTTCTTTCCTTGCAGATGACAGAATCACATGTGTCCCTTTTGATTTTGCATATTTTATGGCATCCATAAATAGCTTATCACCATCATTTACTTCAAAATTTTCAATATTATTATTTTCAATATAATTTTTTAAATTCGCTGTTTGGTGATCAGGTTTATCGAACATAAAATCGAGTACCACAACTTTTGCACCTGCATCAGCCAGATTTTTTACGGTTCTGGCCCAAATAGAACCCCGACTATACGGCATGGGTTCATTGATTAATCTAAAGGTTTCATCATCTAACTCAACCAATACTACATCGAGACCATTGTCCCATGTGCCGTTTTGGTTTATATCTTGACATTCGACGTACTCAACACATTTTCCCTCATGGCATATTTCACCCATTCTCTCACATTCACATGCATCAGTAAAATCTTCACCCTCATTCCAATAGCCATTTCCTGCATCAGTGAATTCCTCACCGGAGTTCCATACCCCATCTTCGTTTGCATCAATAAATTCTTCAGCCATACTCAATATGTCATCAGCATTCAAGTCCTCATACGGTTCATCCCCATCCCATTTTCCATTATCATTATCATCGCGGAAAAGTTCCTCTTCCTCGTACAGACCATTTTCATTATCATCTCGGAATAACTCAGCCTCATTCCAGTAACCATCACCATTTAGATCAGTAAAAGTCTCTGCAGAATCCCACTTGCCATTTCCTTTATCTGTAAATTCTTCACCAAAATCATAGGTATCATTAGTGCATTTTTCTTCTTCCCAACACCCTACACCTTCTCCAGAAATTGAATCTATATTGGGATCAAAAATTCCATTCCCATCAACATCATCAAATAATTCTGCGGATGGCCATGCACTTTTTACATCAATACCAGAAAGCGGCCCCCTCAGTTTGAATTTTAAATCAATTAATTTTAACTCAAATGCATCTAATTGGCCACTAAAATGTAACCCAAAAACTAACACTACTGATACCAGTCCAATTAAAATGGAGGGTAATAACGTTTTTAACTTATCAATAACCTTATCCATGTAATATCCTATATTGTGTATAATAATTTTGCTCTAAATGTAGTATTCAAATTTGTATCTGAATCAGTAATCGTTTTACGATTAAAGCCGTAATTCCAATTAAAGTGAATAATATTGTATAATTTGTGAATACCCGAAATCGAATACCCTAACTCTTTAAAATCAACGGTGCCATTCCCTTTTGTAAAAGTAAGATTAACACTAAATTTATCCGAATAAGTCCACTTATTTCGAATCAGCTTAATACTCCAACGCTTTACATTCTGTTCTTGAAAATAATCAGGATGTAATTCAGTTGCAATACTCGTTTCATACTCACTTGCACTGAATGAGATATTCGACTCCCATAAATCAGAATGCTTGGAATATATATTAAAATTTGTATTCGTGGAATTTATTTGCGGAGAATAATAATCAGGATTTGATAAGACTTTTTTCTCAAATAATAAATCTGCTTTGTCGGAATTAAATACATTTAAGCTCAACTGTTGTTGACCAAATACTTCAAATGTATTTGTTAATGCCAAATTTATTTGCTTAGAAAGTGTCTCAAGCCGATTATCAGCTACTAAAGTATCATTTTCAGCCCCATCAAACCCTTCAATAATGACTTCATCTATTCGTTCTTTTTCACTCATTCGATGTATAGATGTAAAACCAATATTAAATGTGGGGAGTCCGGCCCCGGGGTATAATCCCATATTTGTATCATACCGATTTGTAAAAATAGTATTTTCATCTTTTGCGTCAATTCCATTTTCTTTTCGAATCCATTTGGTATTCAAAATCATTCTATTACCCAATAAGCGAACTCTATCAGAAATCGTTTTTTCACGAATGTTTGTTTGTATATAAGGGTTCACTAAGGAATTAAATTCTGGGCCTACTTGCAAATATTTATATTTTATATTATGCCCTGCATAATTCATCTTAGTTTCAAAATTATAAACGACTGATGGAAGATTAAATATTTTTGAAAATGCAGAAATATCTTCAGCAGTGCTAACTGGAATTAGTGGAACTTGATTTACCCCAAATTCAAAAAAATCACTATATGATAAAAAATCATCTGAGATTTCATATAGACCCATAAATTTTCCGTCTAAATTGGTATCACCACCCATTGTATCTAACTCAGTGATACTGGTAATAGACTCCCATATATTTTGGTTCAGGAGACTAAATGTAAAACCTGCTTTAATGGAAACTCTCTTTTTATCAAAACTAAAAAGAAAATCAGAACCCAGCATAATATTATCCTTAGGCTTATTCCAACCCCAATTATCATCCATTAAAACTAAATCATAATTACTACCAAACATACTTACTAAATTTGCCTTCAAGTCTTCATAAATAATATAATCACGATCATCAATTTGGAATAAATAATTTGCAGTGGTATCATCTATCTCTCTCCAAATTTCATCTGAAATCTGTATGGATGCTCCCGGCATATAATTATAAACGGAGAGGGTATTGTCCTTCACTTTTACCATATCAATATTAAAATATACCCGCTTTGGAATCCCCATCCCCAACTTGAGAGCCGTTACATCCCGCTTAAAGGTATAATTGTCACGACTGATTTTAATAAATCCATTTAACGTATCTTGTGGGGCTTGAAACTGTGAAATAACCATGGCACCATCAGAGATATCCCCTTGGATTTCATGTACCATCTTACCCCTTACTAAATTCAAATTAAAATATTTATAGTCAATTTCTGCACCAAATCCCCTGATTCTATTTCCGTTTAAAGAAAATTTATTGATTTGTGGAAAAAAATCTCCCAATAAAATTTTAATATTATCATTAGTAAAGTTGATTGCATATCTATTTCTTGTTTGTTGATAGGGGTTATCTAATGAAGAATTTAATCCTGACATTGAGATGCGAATCCAATCTAAATCAGCTGAATATTTCAAATTCAAATCATTCCGATTATTATTAAGCCCATCAACATTTGTGCTTGAATGGGATGACCAAATTCTACCTCGATGTTCCACTAATTGCGAAAACCAATCTGTCTTTTCTGGGTCCACAACATTAAAATCCCAAGAAATTGGTTCGAATGATTGGCCTAAATTATTTTTCAATTCAACACGAAATCTATGCCTTCCTCTCTTTGAAAAGGGGAAGTTACAAGTAAAATGAGAAATTTCACGCTCAACAAATTCATCAATATTAATTTCATCAAAAAATACTTCAATGCTACTCATATCCACATTTTTCATGGAAAAAAAGGATACTACTGCGACTAACTCATCAGATGACACTGTTGAATTTGGAACCGGTGAAATAATGAGAGCATCAGACTTCAATCCCAATAATTCTCCAGGGTTTTTGCCCACTTTCGGAGTATTAGAGTCATTAACCTGTGGAGAATCTACTTCAATTACCATGGGATTCTCATAAGGTGATTGAAATGGGAATGAGATTAATCCGCCATCAATAAATGTAACTACAAAAAAATAAGAGATATTTGATTCTTCAACGAAATAGCCAGGAAGGTTTGTAATGAATTGATTGCCTGCTAATTCATCCATCGATTGCTCTAAAAAGGTTTGATGGGTTTCACTTCGGTACATTAACAATGCTTTAGAAATTTCCCGATCTGGTGCATCCACATAAATTTTTAGTTCAATTGTGTTCCCTTGAATTGCATGATTAACTTTCTCATGCTCGATAGATTGCGAGAACAAAAATGAATAAATAGAAACTATAATAATTAAATAAATTTTCAAGAAATGATCTATTCAGAATACTTTATGATTAACTCTTTTTCATCACCATTCGCATTAATCAACTTAATTTTCAGTTCATGTTCAATAGGTGTGTTTTGCCCAGAATTAGAAGGCGTAGAGGTGGGTTGAGTTTGAGGAGTTGGCGTTGTAGCCGGTTGCTCTGAATTGTTTATTTCTTCTTCAGTAGCTTCACCCGCATCTTCTTCCAATAACTCCAACGCTTGTAATTCTAATGGTTTTGTGGGGATAATAGTTAACGAACCGTCGGGTAGTGAATTTACGGTTGTATTGGGTTCTAATTGTACAATTTGGCCCGATTCTACATTTTCAACTTCAACTTTACCCGTTAGACCAATAAAGGAGTCACCATCTTCTCCTCTGCAATCAATCCAAAATCGGGTCCCCTTAATTGTGGCAACTGAAGTAGGGGTAATAACTTTAAAATTAGTTGATTCTTGTGTATTAATATCAAACTTCATCGTTCCATGTGCAATGTTTATTTGCTTAATTATTCTACGATTTTTAATAGAACCTTGAATGTATACCTCAGATTCACGATGAACTTTTATAGTACTTCCATCATCCAAATAAACTACTTTTGTAAAGCCATCTCCCCCCGTCAAAATTTGATCTTGATTAAACAATGACTTGCTCATTTCTAAATCTGAGTTTGAATCTTTAGATGAAAAGGGTTTGTATTTAACGTCACCTTTTTTCTTTAGAACAATGGCCACACTCTCTGTTGTAAAAATGAAATTAGTTGCGATGATACATATGATTATAATTCCTCTAATCATTCCGATTTCACCTCTAAAATATTAATCTGGCTCTGTTCAACTTTTGATAAAATTTCATATAATTGTGAAATTGGAATTTCTTCGCCATCGAGTGCAACTAAGGCTATTTCTGAGGTAAATGAACTGAGTTCACCATTACTTCCAAAAAGGATTCGATATTGGTCTTCACCAACGATTCCCTTTATTACTTCTAAATTAGTACTACTGTTGACAGCATTCCCTTGAAATGAATGAAGTTTAAATACAAAAATATCACTAAATAATGATTCTTCGCCCACTGTTGTTTCATAAGAACGTTTTAGCTGCCACACATAATACTTGCCTTCTCTCAAGCTCTCAGCACCTAATATTGGATATTGAAATGAAGTTGCAGTAGAGTCTAACATAAAATAATCAAAACTCTGATTGATTGGTAATAGAGAATTGGATTCCATTGCATCAGATAAATTTGAATGATAATTAGGATCAAATTCACAAACACGAATACCAATATTACAATTGGAAGAAGTGCAATTATCACTCTCCCAATTAAATACAGGATAAGGATTGTACACCACCGTACTCAATGTATCTGAAAGAGAACCTCCTGGAGAAATGATATTAATATATTGAGGTTCATAAACATCAATCTGCCTCGAAACTTGATGGATAATGTCATCACCATTCTCATCAGATGTAAGAATTGCATCAAAAATATATGAGCCATTGGGAATTTTTCCGGACTGCATAATTAGGTTTACAATGGTTTGAACGTCTGTATCTTCAGAATTACCACCAAGGGTATATTCAAGCCTCTGCATTTCAGCACCAGGGATTGAGTTCGTATCAAAATTCATATCTGTATTTTTAAAACGAATTGCACTTGAAATTTTAGATAATTTAAAAGTTGATTTTAAGAATTTTTCGAATTCATTAAACCCTAACTGGGGTGAATAAATTGATATTTTGAGATGAAGAAATAAATTTTTATCTGAATTATAGCAATTCTCAGTATCTGAAGAATAAACTAAATAATCAAAAAGGAGCACGTTTGAAGAACCGGTATTGATATCAATTGCGCCAAGATAGAAGGCCACAATTTCATCGTTGAAGAATTGCTCCTCAATCGTAAAAGTAGTCAAATTACAATCACCTTTTGCATATAAAAAATTAATGCATAGTAATAAATACGTACTTATAAGGAGAAATCTGTTAATAATAGGAGGAAAATACATCTTTTAAACTAGAGGGAAATTGAGTGAAATTCAAATAGTATTTTATAAAAAGAAAGCCCCTAGAAAAATCTAGGGGCTTTATGAAAGTTACCGGCAACGTCCTACTCTCCCACACTGGTCTCCCGTGCAGTACCATCGGCGCAATAAGGCTTAACTTCCGAGTTCG
>JABHHG010000161.1 GCA_018671635.1 Fidelibacterota bacterium
AAAAATAATCACACTTAATAATGTAATCACAATGGATCCAATAATGTGAAATTGCATCAATTATCCCGCCAATGATAGATTAGGAATTGCTGGTAAATCCAGTGATGATTGCTCTCCAGACTTCAATCGCTCATATCCTGCCATAGCAATCATTGCTGCATTGTCCGTACAAAGTTCCATTTTAGGGAAATGAATTTGTAACCCCAACTTCTCTGAGAGGTCACTGGCCTTTTCACGGAAACGAGAATTTGCCGCAACTCCTCCCGCTACTGAGATTTTCTGTATATTTGTTTTTTGATGAACTTTTTTCAATTTTTTTAATAGCGTATCAATGATGGCTTCTTGATAACTTGCGGCAATATCTGAGCGATTTTGGAGAATTTCATCATCCGTCATTTTTTTACATGTGTATAATATTGCGGTTTTGAGTCCACTAAATGAAAAGTCATATTCTGACCGTTTTAATCGTGGTCGAGGAAAATTATATTTATCAGGATTTCCACCCATTGCTTCACGTTGAATTTCAGGTCCACCGGGATATTTTAATCCTAAAATTCGTGCCCCTTTATCGAAGGCCTCTCCAGCTGCATCATCTACTGTATTTGAAAAAAGGGTATATTCACCAAATGAATCAACACTCCAAATCTGGGTATGTCCACCCGATACAAGCATACATAAAAAAGGGTATTCCATTTGCGGATTATCAATCATATTAGCAAAGAGATGGCCTTCCATATGGTTCACGCCTAGGAATGGAATATCAAGACCGATTGCCAATCCTTTAGCTAAATTGAGCCCAACCAATAACGCACCCATTAATCCTGCGCCATAAGTTACGGCAATTGCATCCAAATCTAATTTTGAGATTGAGGCTCTCTCAATTGCCATCTCAATTATTGAAGTTAATTGCACTTCGTGTTCACGAGAAGCAATCTCAGGAACAACGCCTCCATATTCACGGTGGATTTCTTGTGATAATACTACATTACTCTTGAGCAATCCATCTTCGATTACTGCTGCAGAAGTTTCATCACATGAAGTTTCTATACCTAATACAATCATAATTTATTTTTGGTAAAAAAAAGGGTCGTAAGTTAAAAACTAACGACCCTTTTATAGAACCTAACTGACTATTCGTTTTCTGAATCTTCAGATGAAATAGAACCAGAAATACTATCAATAACATCTTGAGGTATTTCTAATTTGTCTGAGGTTGAAGTGCTTTCCTGTTTTTTAGATTTTTCAGGAATTTCCATTTCAATATCACCTAAATCCAACATCAAAACAATCTTCTTTGATTCACCATCAACTTCTTGAACCATTACCTCGAAAGTCTTGTCTGCTGTATATTCAGCACGAACTTTACTGCGAACTGCTTTTGGAATCTGCTTCATTGGAACTATACCTTCAATACTATCGCCCAAATCAAAAATGATTCCCTTTTCTAAAACACGAATCACAGTTCCTTCAACTTTTTTACCGGAAGTGTATTGGCCAGAAATTTCTTCCCAAGGATCTTCTTCAAGTTGCTTGAAACCTAAAGCCAATCGACGATCTTCGCTTGAAACTTCAAGAATTTTAACTTCAACATCTTGTCCTTTGCTCACAATTTCTTTAGGATGTTTAATTACTTTTGTCCATGACATATCCGAAATATGAACTAAGCCATCAATACCTTCTTCAAGTTGTACAAATGCACCAAATTGAGTCAAGTTACGTACAATCCCTTTATGAACAGAACCGATACCATATGTGGCTTCAATTGTATCCCATGGATTATCTTGAAGCTGCTTGATTCCTAAAGAAATTTTCTTATCTTCAAGGTCAACGCTTAATACTTTAACTTCAACTTCATCGCCCATTTTGAACATATCTGATGGATGTTTAATATGACGCGTCCATGACATTTCAGAAACGTGAATCAATCCTTCAACGCCTTCTTCAAGTTCAATAAATGCACCATAATTCATCATATTCACAACTTTACCCTTAATCACTTGATCAACAGGATATTTGCCCATCACATTTTCCCAAGGTTCTGGAGAAAGTTGTTTCATGCCTAATGAAACTCTCACTTTTTCTACATCAAAATCAATCACCTTAACCGTAATGGTTTCACCCACCGAAAGTTTCTCAGTTGGATGATTGATACGACCCCATGTAATATCGGTAATATGAAGCAGACCATCAATACCACCAAGATCGATAAATGCACCAAAATCAGTGATATTTTTAACCATACCTTCAAGCACCATTCCTACTTCCATTTGAGCAAGAACTTCTTGACGTTTCTCCATAAGATCATTGGCTAAAATTGCTTTTCTTGAGAGTACAATGTTTTGACGTAGCTCATTGAATTTAACAATTTTAAAATCACTTTCCATGCCAACAAATTCATCAAAGTCCATTACAGGCTTCACATCAATTTGAGAACCAGGCAAGAATGCTTGAACCACACCAAGGTCTACAATCATTCCACCTTTAATTCTACGAACAATGGTACCATTGATAACTTCCTCATCTTCGAAAGATTTTCTGATTTGATTCCAACGACGTTGGAAATCAGCTCTTTCTTTAGACAAAATAATATTTCCACGACGATCTTCAAATGTAACGACAAAAACTTCAATTACATCGCCAATTTCAGGTAACTCTGAAAATTCGCTTCGATCAATCATGCCTTCAGCCTTAAAACCGATGTCAACTAAAACTTCACGGTCAGATAAGCCAACCACAGTTCCGTTTGTTACATCACGCTCTCTTACTTCTGCAAAAGTGCTAAAATAGGCTTCAAAATCACCTGACTCTTCTACTTCATCATCTTCGTCATACTGAGCAAGTTCTGACTCAGTAACAACACGAACATCTAAAATTGAATTATCTAAATAATTCACAAATTCAAGTGGTTTATCCTCTGATTTAACTTCGGTTTCTACGATTTCCTCAACAACAGTTTCTGAGGTTTCTTCAGTTGCTGTGGGGGTTGCGGATACTTCTTCTACTTCTACCAGTTCAGTTTCTACGGTTTCTGTAGCTTCAACATCCTGTGTTATTTCTTTTACGTCTTCTTTACTCATAAATTGAGTCATACTCCTGTTTAGTTATTAGTTTCTATTAATGAAACAATTTCATTCACCTGAGCATCAATTGATAGTTTAGTTGTATCAATCTCAATGGCATCTTTTGCCTTCTCTAGTGGTGAATGCTCTCGTGATGAATCTTTTAAATCTCGTGACTCAATATCTCGAATCACTGCATCTAAAGTTATTTCTTCACCTTGTTTCACTAGCTCTTTAAATCGACGTTGACCTCGCTCATTTACATCTGCATTCAAATAAACCTTCACATCGGCATTTGGGAAAACCCGCGTACCAATATCACGTCCTTCTAAAACCACATTGTTACCCATAGCAATCTCTCGTTGTAAATGAACCATTCGTTCCCTTACTAAAGAAATGGCACTCACCTCACTAACAAAATCAGATACCCTATTTTCCCTAATTTGAATTGAAACATCCTTTCCATTGAGAAAAACATTATTCGTCTCATTAGAAATTTTAATTTCAATTCCATCAAGGATTTGTGACATCTGATTATGGTTATTCAGGTGGGATTCAGCTATATCTTGATCTAAGATATATAAAGCAACCGCTCTATACATTGCACCCGTATCTAAATGCATTAGATTTAATTGAGCTGCAACTTTTTTTGCAGTTGTACTTTTCCCTGAACCTGCAGGGCCGTCAATGGCGATTATCATATCGTCTATTTTCTACCTTTCAAAGAGCCCAGTAATTTAATGCTTATTTTTATAAGTACCAATAAATCTCTGCTCTTGAATGGTGGTTAAAAAAGGGACTGAATTATTTTGGAATTCAACTGCTTATACTTACCTACTTTTAAATTACTCACATCCAACCCTGCAAAGGAATGGCGATGTAGCGAAACCACATGTGTACCAAATGCTTCAAATATTCGTTTTACCTCTCTATTCTTTCCCTCAGTGAGAATCACTTCCCAGAGGATTCGCCCCTTATACCGTTCCAAACGCTTAATGCTTCCTTTTGCATATTCACCTCGATCTAACTTCATGCCTTTGCTTAATGCAGGAAGCTCTTTATCTTCAATGTCTTGTTTGGTCTCTGCGAGATAAATTTTCTCTTTTTTAAATTGGGGATGCATCAATTGATTAGCCAAATCACCATCATTAGTCACCAAAATTGCCCCTGTGGTGTCTCGGTCTAATCTACCAATGCTAAATAGACGTTGACCCGTAGGCAATAAATCAATAACTTTTTTTCGTTCATGCGTGTCCGAATTAGTACAAATATAGCCTTTGGGTTTATTCAATAAATATACCACTCGTTCTTTTGTATTTTCTATGAGATGTCTATCACACAGCACAATATCATCTGGCTTTACTTGATATGAAAAATCAGTAATTTTTTTTCCATTTATTTGAACTTTTCCAGATTCAATATACTCATCGCATTTTCTGCGAGATGCCACTCCCGCATGTGATAAAAATTTATTTAGTCTCATCTATTTTCTCCGTGGGTATTTCACCGTCGTTCATTAACATATCAATTTCTTTTAACTTTGGGAGGTCTGACAATTGGTTTAAACCAAACCGTTCTAGAAATTGTTGGGTCGTACCATATAATAATGCTCTACCCATTCCGCCATCCCTACCCTTAATGGTCACTAGCTCTCTATCGATAAGGGTCTTTATCACGCCACCACATTCAACCCCTCTAATGCTTTCAATCTCTAATCGGGTTAACGGCTGTTTGTATGCAATGATTGAAAGTGTTTCTAACGCAGGACGACTCAATTTTACTTTCTTGGAATTGTTAAAAAATCTCTGAATGTATAAATGATATTCAGGATGGCTTAGCAATTGATATCCACCCCCAATATTTTCAATTTTCAACCCTTTTTCACTATTTGCATAATCATTATTTATGTCTTCAACAATTGATTTCAAATCAGCACTTTCACCGTCAAAAAGAATCTGATTCAATTTCACTTGAGTTAGAGGTTCAGGAGACGAAAATAGCAAGACTTCAACTAATTTTTTATTATCCACTAGGCTGCCTTTAAAATTTTCATTTTACTGAAAGGACCGCTCTGATGGATATCAATCTCACCATTTTTTAACATTTCTAACAATGCCATAAAAGTAACCACAATTCTTAATTTTGACGTGAGCAGTTCTCCTAAATCACTAAAATAAAATTTCTTCTTTGTAGAAAAAAACGACCGAATTAACTCCACTTGCTCATGTACATTAATTTCTTCCTGTTGTAGCTTATATGGATTAACTTCAGGTTGATTTTCGATTAACTCCTTAAACATGGATATCAAATTAAATAGACTCACATCCTGAACGTACAGTGTCATGTCCTCTTGTTGGTGACTAAAGGAAATCTCTTGACCCCTTTCGTACTTTTGAGAATGCGTTTCATGTATCGCCCTAAACGTTTCTGCAGAATTTTTATACTGCTTATATTCAATGAGCTTTTGAACTAAATCTATGCGAGGATCTAATATTTCTCCGTCTTCATCAAGCTCATTTGATTGAGGCAATAATAACTTGGCTTTAATCTGCATAAGCATAGCGGCCATGAGAATAAATTCTCCCCCCATATCAATTCGTAAAAGTCCCATCATATTAGAATATTCTAAAAATTCTTGTGTTATATGAGAAATGGGGATGTCATAAATATTGATTTTATCCCGATGAATAAAAAACAAGAGGAGATCTAATGGACCTTCAAACTGTTCTAATTTTATTTCATAACTCATTTTTTTAGTAAAAATCCAACTTTACGATACACTTTTGATAATGTCTTTCGAGCATGTACGAATGACTTATCCGCTCCCGCTTTCAATACTGTTTCTAGATACCCTTTGTCATCCATGAGTTGGGAATATTTTTCTTGAACGGGCCTGAGGGTTTCAACGACCAACTCACCCAAATCTGCTTTAAAATGGCTGTACATCTTGCCTTCAAATTGAGCTACAATTTTATCAATAGATTTATCTGATAATTTGGCATAAATGCCCAAAAGATTAGCTAATCCTGGGCGACTTTGATCATATACAATATCAGTCCCAGAATCGGTTACGGCTCGTTTTATCTTTTTAATCAATAAATCTGATGGATCTAAAAGTCCCAAAATATTATTATCATTTTCATCTGACTTTGACATCTTCTTCTCAGGGTCTTGAAGACTCATTATTCGTCCACCCGTTTTGGAAATAAACGGCTCAGGCATTTTGAATGTATCCGAATATTGATGATTAAATCGATGAGCTAATTCGCGTGCCAATTCCAAATGCTGTTTTTGATCTGCGCCAACAGGCACAACATCTGCTTGATATAGTAAAATATCTGCTGCCATCAAGACGGGATACGAAAAAAGTCCCACATTGATATTCTTATTATGCTGTTTGGACTTATCCTTAAATTGAGTCATCCGATTCAATTCACCCATATATGTGATAGAATTTAACACCCACATTAGTTCAGCATGTTGAGGCACATGAGATTGTATCACAATGGTATTCTCATCAGGGTCGATTCCACAGGCAATATACTGGGCCACAAATGAAAGACATCGTTGGCGTAATTCTGAGGGGACTTGTTTCACCGTTAATGCATGCATATCAACTACAAGAAAGATTGATTCATATTCATCTTGCAAATTCACCCAATTCTTTAAAGCGCCAATATAATTACCAATACAAAGTTTTCCAGAGGGTTGAATTCCCGATAATAAAATTTTCTTTTCTGACATTAATGCTTCTCCATGAAAAGATATGGTCGCCACATCTTTTGATATTGTTTTACATTTTTCTGAAAATGAACGATTACCAATGGTTTACGAGGTGAAGATCTCAGCTCCATTTTTGCTTCACTTACTGACTTATGACCTTTTTGTGTATTACATTGTACACATGCCGTAATCAAATTCTCCCATGTATCAGGCCCCCCTTTTTGGCGGGGAATAATATGATCAATAGTCAATCGAGTTGAATGAGCTCCACAGTATTGACAAGTATGGTTATCTCGTTTCAAAATATTTTTTCTAGAAAGTACAATTTCCTTCTTGGTAAAACGAGCATAATTTTTTAATCGAATCACACTGGGTAATGGCATCTTAAAATATATAGAATGAATAAATTCTGTATAATTTTCAATGGCTTCAACCTTATCTGTCAATAACAATATAAGTGCGCGTTTGGCACCAATAACCATGAGTGGCTGATAACTTTGATTCAGTAAAAGCACTCTTCTATTAAGGATATAATCCATAAGCTACTTTAACCCTTTAACCGATATGGCAGCATGAAATTTACTCACCAGTTTAGCATTATAGTCTGAATGAGATGGATTAAGAGATTCTTCTTTTACAAATCCAGAGCAATGAATAATTCGAGAATCGCCCAGTGAAATTGCCACATGATCAATTTTAACGTTTTCGGCAAAGAAGATTAAATCTCCCTTCGTCACATCTTGTAATTCAACACGTTGACTTTCATCAAATTGTTGATGACTATCTCGTGGCAATTCTAACTCAACCGATTTAAAAATAGTTTGTACAAATCCAGAGCAATCACAACCAAAAGTAGAAATTCCACCCCATTGATATTGAACCCCATTAAATTTTCGAGCATTTAAAATGAGTTGCTCTACCTTATTTTCAATATTCTGAATTGAAGGTAGAACACATCTTCCCCAATCTCCCCAGGGCAGTGTTACGGTTACTGTATTTTCATCTCGTTGTACAATGGGCAACTCAACCCCAAAAGGAAGATATGTTTCGCTACCGTCATTACAAATTAATTGGCTGGTGTGGCGATCAAAAAAATAGGTGTCCGCAGAATTATCATCCACATCCATTAAATAAAATTCATGTATCCAAGACTCATAATTATCCCATTGACGGACTTTAAACCATGACTCTTGAGAATCCAATATTTCAACACGCTCACCCATCAGGGCTTGTGTGACTTGGTCAGACATAAATGTATGACTACGGTACAAATTGGCCACGGGAGTTCTCACGGTTTTATGCATTATTCTTGAATGTACTCTATCAATCTTTTACCAATTTCAGTATTATCCATAAATGCGTCAAAGACAGCTGCTCCTGGACCAGTGCTCCAAATAGGTACAAAATTTGCCGAATGATAGTCAGATGTGAACCGAACATCTAAATCTCCGTTGTTGCCATCATGGACAGCCACACCACCGCATTCGTGGTCGGCGGTAAGTACCACCAAAACCTCAGGGTGAGTAGATTGATAGTCTAATGTAAAATTCACCAAGTCATTCAATGATTTCATTTCACCTTTTATATATTCTGCAGAGTTTGAATGCCCTCCCCAATCTACTTGTGACTCTTCAATCATTACAAAAAATCCATTGGGATTATTCTCTAAATTTTCCAATGCTAACTTTGCCATTTGGGTTGTGGAAACTTCTCTTCCATTATGCACCTTTTCCAGCCCACTATCTGAAAACAAACCCAATAATCTTCTTTCTGAATCAATAGTTGCATTGATGTCATTTATAAACTGTCCGCCTCTATTTTCATAGACGGAAATAAGGCTATCTGGCCAGAATTTTTTACCACCACCCAAAATCACATCAATATCAGCAACCGCAAACTGTTCAGCAATTTCTGCCTCTTTTTTTCGATAATCTACATGGGCCCCAAATGAAGCTGGTGTAGCATGAGTCACAGTAGAGGTTGCCACTAACCCAGTAGCCATCCCCTTTTCTTGCGCCCACTCTAGCATGGTTTTTACTGGATTCTTATCCACATCTACTGCAATGGCACCATTGTATGTTTTTTGTCCAGCAGAAAGTGCGGTACCGCTGGCAGCTGAATCGGTAACCCGTTTGCAACTGGTACTACATTCACCATCATTAGGATGGGTGGCAACTAAACCGATATGATCAAATCGAGCTGGTGCAAATTCACCATTAGTATAATATGACACGGTGTATTGCCCAATTCCTGTGCCATCAGCAATGATGAAAATAATAGAATGAGGTGCCGTACCCTCAGTAGTCTTTAATTTATAATCTACATGTGCTTGAGTTGGAATAAAATTTGATTTCTCTTCTTGGAGTGCAATCCCATACATACTATAACATCCAAAAAATGTTGAAATTATGAGAATTTTAATGAGATGTTTCATATGGTAATCCTTAAAAATTTACGTTTACCCACTTTTAATACTTTTTCAGAATCGGGAGAAACTTCAAAAAATAAATCTGAAACTTTCTCATCATCTAATTTTACCGCCCCTTGCTTTATCATTCGCTTGGCGTCTCCATTGCTACTCACCAGATTATTCCCTACCATTATAGATACCAATGTCTCCGCAGAAGAAAGTGCGTATTCAGGGATGTCATCGGGTATATCTTTTTTTATAAACAATGCATCAAAATCAGATTCTGCTTTTTGGGCCGCATCCTCATCATGATAGAGCTTCACAATCTCCCGTGCAAGTTGGCGTTTTAAATCACGAGGGTTCGACTTACCTTCTTTCAAATCATCTTTTATATCATCCAATAAATGGATTGAAACTGTTGTAGCATATTCAAAATATTTACCAATCAACGCATCAGGAATCGATAAAGTTCGCCCATACATATCCGTAGGGGAATCGGTCAATCCAATATAATTATCATAAGATTTAGACATTTTTTCAACACCATCGGTACCCTCAAGCAACATGGTGGTAATTACCACTTGCGGTGTTTGGCCCGATTCTTTCTGTAAATCACGCCCAACTAATAAGTTAAATTTCTGATCCGTACCCCCTAATTCAACGTCTGCGTTTAGATACACACTATCATAACCTTGCGCCAATGGATACAGGAACTCATGAAGTGAAATACGCACACCGCCTCCATATCGTTTGGTAAAATCATCACGTTCTAACATTCGTGCTACCGTATATTTGGATGCCAATTTAATCACATCTGAAAAATCCATTTTACTCAGCCAATCTGAATTATACACAATTTCTAAGGTAGATTTATCCAATACAATGCTTGCTTGGTCGATATAAGATTGGGCATTTAATTTGGTATCTTCAATTGTCAGTTGTGGCCGTGTTTTGTTACGTCCCGTTGGGTCGCCAATCATGGCGGTAAAATCACCAATCAACAAAATAGCTTGATGCCCTAAATCTTGGAATTGTCGCATTTTTCTAAGGAGAACTGCATGCCCAATATGTAAATCAGGACGACTGGGGTCACATCCACATTTAATTTTCAAGGGTTCATTATTGGCTATAGATTTCTCAATTTTTTTCACCAATTCGGCTTCGGGTATAATTTCCTCAACACCGCTACGGATAATATCCATTTGCTCATTGAGTGGTGGGAATTTACTCATTTCTTTACTCTACCTTTCATTTCACGATCTACTTGTCGCTTCACATCTTGATCCATCTTGGTTTTACGATTATCCCATAATTTTTTACCTTGTGCCAATCCAAATTCAACTTTCACCCGATTATTTTTAAAGTATAATGAAAGGGGAATCAATGTTTTTCCTTTCTCATCAATAGTCTTTTTAATCTTGGTTAATTCTTTTCGATGCATAAGTAATTTTCGATCATGAACTGCAGAATGAGCTGTATAGCCTGCATTAGAATATTCGCCAATATGCATCCCCACAATGTAAAGCTCATGACCACTAAAACGAATATATGCCTCTTTCACATTGGCTTTCCCCTCACGTAGAGCCTTTACCTCAGATCCGTGCAATACAATCCCCGCCTCAAACTTATTCAGGATGTGGTATTCGTGTCGCGCTTTTCGATTGGTTGCAATAATATTCATGATTTTATCAACGGTAAATTTGGTGGATAAATTACCCGTCCTTCTCAACTCACAGCAAGCATCTTTATGGATTTATGGGAACAAAAAAGGGCAGATTAACTGCCCTTTTATATCAACATATTTTAATAAATCTTATTCTATAAAATCCGTCAACAAATGAAATGACATATTCTTCACTTTGCATTCCCATTTACTGAATACATTTTTAATATCACTAATTTGGAATTTTCGTTCGTCAAATTGTACCACTACCGTTTTTGTTTTAAGGGAGGTTTCACAGAAGGATACACCATTAATTTTAGAGAATTCCTGTTTGATATTTTTATGAATTTGGGGGTCAGAAAAGTTATCTAATGAAATGACTGCCTCAGTTTGGCATCCACCGGATGAAGTGTTTGTGCTAATAAATGCACATAGAAATGAAAGTAGTAAAAATGCTATGACTTGCTTCATTGATCTCCCCTGATCTTAATGAACGGTAAAACTTACAGGGGTTGAATCATGCAAAGCAAGAACTACTTAAAGTAAAACTTAAAGTGATTGGAGGTTTACTTTTTGAGTTATAAGGAGGATTTTTAGAATTACTTATACTTAGCCCGCTGCTGCAATGCCTTCATCTTCATTTACACCATTTAATAATATAGCACCCAATCCCAAAAGAACAGCCACGACTGCAATTCCCAATCGTTGAGAATTAAATACTTCTGTGATTACACCCAATAAAAAAGGACCAATAAAAGCGGTGGCTTTTCCTGAGAATGCAAAGAATCCAAAGAACTCATTCTCTTTTTCTTTAGGGATAAACCGTGCCATGAGCGAACGACTAGCAGATTGGTTGGGTCCAGCAAATACACCTATTAACGCACCCGCAATCCAAAACAGCATTTTCCCTGTCAGCATAAATGATATTCCTATTGAAGGATAGTTTACAAAAAATAAATCTGCATTTGGTGTGGTAATGGCAATTAAACATGCAATAATAAGCCCAATATTACTTAATTGGATGGTGGTCTTTCCACCTAAAATATCATCTAAAAATCCCAATCCAAATGCACCTAAACCAGCGGTAACATTGAGGATAATCCCAAAGAGGAATATTTCATTAAATGTGAACCCAAATGTACCGGAAGCATAAATGCCACCAAATGCAAAAATGGTGATGAGTCCATCATTATATAAGAGGCGCGCCAATAAAAATCGGGTCATCTGTCTATACTTACGAATCTCTCCAAAGGTGGATTTCAATTGACTAAACGAACTGCTCATTATGTGCTTGTCCATGCGTTGAGGCTTTTTGGCATCCTTCACCCATAAAAAAGTGGGGATCGAAAATATAGCAAACCAGATGGCGATAAATAAATTGGTGGCTCTAATATTTTCCCCCAATTCTGTGCTGAATCCAAATACGGGTACTTCTGGTTGTACAAAAAGTACAAAACAAAGCGCTAATGCTAAGAGACCTCCCACATATCCAAATGACCAACCATAACCAGAAACTCTGCCAATTTTCTCTCTGGGTGCAATATCTGGTAAATATGCGTTACAGAATACACCCCCCATTTCGAAGCCAATATTGGCAATAATAAAACAAGTGAGTGCGGCTACTACTTGCCCCGGTAAGGGGAAAAATAATGCAAATGTGCCTGCCACACAGACCCATGTCCAGAAAATCAAAAATACTTTTCTATACCCGCCTCGATCAGCCAATGCTCCCATAATCGGTGACAAAAATGCCACAATTAATGCGGTAATGGTAATAGCACGAGACCATAAGGTAGTTCCAATAATTTCATTTTCGGCTATCACCTTGGTGAAAAAGGTACCGTAGATAAAAGTAACTGCCAAAGTGGTAAAGGGTTGGTTTGCAAAGTCGTACATAGACCATGCAAAAATGGTGCGTTTGTAATTTGAATCTCTCATGAATGCCCAATATTAAAGTGAGCAATTTACAGCAGATTTATGCGGGTGGTGTAGAATTATTTGGACTTTGTAAAAATCGACGCAGTCGATTAATTCCATATACTCTCGTGAATTCCATTGACTATGCCAATGGTGGATAACTCCAAAACAAACCCCCAGCACTGGGACGGCAGCACTGAGGGTTTTTTAGGAGGTCCATATGGGACGACGTTTAGAGACGCCCTTATTTATATATACGTGATGGGTCTCAGATTTATGACAAACTTTTTTCACTTTTTTGAAATTAATTACATTTGTCGAGGAGAGAAAAATTTACTACAGGTGTCAGAAATTAGGAGCTTGTGGTTTGGGAAAGAAAAATTGTGTTCATTCAACCTTCCGAAGGTTATTCTGGCGCGGGGACCACGCCCCTGTAATTTCGATTATGGAACGATTTAAAACCGTCAATTACGGAATACTTAATTATTGAATAATGAATTAAAATCTTTATAAATTTCACGCAATGTTAGGGGTGCTGATTGTATAAAGATAATTGGCTGAGATAATACCCTTTAACCTGATCTAGATAATGCTAGCGGAGGTAAACAAAATGAAA
>JABHHG010000150.1 GCA_018671635.1 Fidelibacterota bacterium
AGCATTCCCAACAATTACCCTGAAGAAGCATGGTACCATTATGATGACTACACTTGTGATTATGAGTGTATGGCTATGGAATATTTATATTGGTGTATTGTGTCAGATATGGGGATCTTGAATGATACCCAAACCTGTAATGGAATAGCAAACGAATGGGAGCCTTGTAGCCCTGAACTTTTTGAATCCACTGATATTGCCATGTACGCCATAGTAAATGACCCTCAATATAAATTGCCTCAATTTGCCCCGGATGGAAACTATTGCCCAACACAAGGTATATTGGGTGATTTAAATAGTGATGGAATTATTAATGTGTTGGATATCATTGCCGCCGTAAATATCATTTTGGGAACTCAGCCGTACAATCCATTGGGTGACCTTAATGGAGATGGTGGAATTAACATTTTAGATGTAGTTTCTCTTGTCAATATTATATTGGGAAGATCAAGTTAGTTTTACCTAAGAATACTCCTCTTTTTATACCTCTGAAGATTTTTAAATTTCCCACATGAAAATTAAAGATTATTCATGATTAATATTGATTCAGTGTGGAAGGAATTTCCAGATAAGACCCTATTTGAAAATATTTCATTCAAACTTTCCGAGGGAATGCGGGTTGGGTTGGTTGGCCCTAATGGTGCTGGAAAGTCCACGCTCCTAAAAATTATTCTGGGTTTAGATTCCCCTGACAAAGGAACCGTTAAAGTAGGTAAAGGTGCATCTATCGGATACCTCCCCCAAGAAATTGTGGTGGGTTCTGAGCAGTCAATTATTGAAGAAGTATTGAATGCATTCCCCGAAGTTTCACGCTTAGAAGCTGAAATTCACGAAGTGGGTGAAGCCATAGCTATTGATTATTCCAATGAAAAGTTATTAGAGAAATTAACGGATCTTCACGAAGAGTTTGAGCGGATTGATGGATGGCGAATTGAGGATAATGCCAAAAAAATCCTAAGTGGACTGGGCTTTAAGGATGACCAATTTCACCTTCCATTTAATACCTTTAGTGGAGGATGGCGAATGAGAGTCCTATTGGCTGGAATCCTTCTCAAAAAGCCTAATTTTTTATTCATGGATGAACCGACAAACCACCTTGATCTTGAGGCTATAATTTGGCTTGAAGAATTTTTAGCAACGTGGAAGGGTGGACTTATAATGATTAGCCACGATCGCCAATTCTTAGATAAATCTATAAACAATGTATTAGAACTTGACCGTGGAGCGGCCACAGTATTTGTGGGAAATTATACGCGATATGTTGAAATCAAGGAAGAGCGACATATTTTACAAGAAAGCGCTTTTAAAAATCAGCAGAAAAAGATTGCACATACAGAACAGTTTATCGATCGATTTAGATATAAGAGTACTAAATCTAAACAAGTTCAAAGTCGCGTAAAACAGTTAGATAAATTAGATAAAGTAAAAGCACCTGAATCTAAAACTTCCAAAATTAGACTAAATATTCCCCAGCCAGAGCGAGGTCCATTAAAAGTGATGGATCTAAAAGAGATTGCGAAATCTTATGATGATAATGTAGTTTATGAAAATTTGAATTTAGCCATAGAGCGTGGAGAGAGAATTGGTTTGGTGGGTCCAAATGGTGCAGGAAAAACCACCCTCTTAAAAATGCTAGCGGGAGAAGAAAAAGCGTCATCAGGAGCGTTGATGTATGGCAATAATGTGAAAGTACATTATTTCGCACAGCATCAATTAGAAGTTTTAGATGAAGAATCAACGATCTATAGAACCATTGCATCCATTTCTGGTGGATGGTCAGAAACTCAGGTTCGAAGCTATTTAGGTGCATTTTTATTTAGTGGAGATACCATTCTAAAAAAAATAAAAGTACTGTCTGGTGGAGAAAAATCTCGACTGGCATTGGCACGAATGTTAGTAGAGCCGGCACATTTACTGCTATTAGACGAACCTACAAATCACCTGGATATGCAGTCACGTGATATTATTGAATTTGCATTAAAAAACTACGAAGGAACGTTGGTTTGCATTTCTCACGATCGACATTTCTTGAATGCAGTAACAAATCATACCATCGAGGTTAATGGCGGTAAGATTAAAACTTTTAATGGAAATTATGACTATTACTTATGGAAAGTGAAAAACGATTTAAAGGAAAGTATAAAGTCCAATAAGGATTCTAATTCTGAGAAGAATGATAAAAAGCAGGCTTTTCGTGATAAAAAGAAAAAAAATAATCGTCAACGAAAAGTGAAAGATAGAGTTGCAAAAATTGAGATGGAATTAGAAAATGTAAATTCAGGATTATTAGACCCTGAGTTAGCCACAGATTTTGAGAAAATACAATCATTGCAAAATGATCAAAATTCCCTTGAAGTTGAACTCTTAGAATTATTGGAAGAGATAGAGGCAATGGAATAATTTTGAAACCTATCAAATCATTGTATAACCTCTTAGATAAAATGATTGATTATGCTGGATTATTTCCTCCTGCAAAATTAGCTATTGAACCTTCCCTGAAAAATTATGCTGAATATATAAAATCTACAGATAAATGGATGATGTCTCGGTTTATAGTCCCCGTTTCTCGATTAGATGAAATTTCAACAGAATTGATGGAAGTATATTCCGAAGAATTCCCTCTTAGTTTATCTCTCATTTCAGGGGATATTTGTAATGAAATCGACTCTGTAAATCAATTCTTAAACACTCATGGAAATTCAAGTATTTTTATGGGATATGAATCACGTATTTCAGATTTATCAACATTCTCTCAACGTTTGTTAGATATACATCAGTTATGCAATAACCATAATTATAACTTCAATTCATTCTATGAGGTTGCGCCCAGTGATAACTGGTTAAATGAGATGAAAGAAGCGGTATCTCAAATCTCAATATTCAATTCTGAAAATAATACTGAGGCTGGATTCAAGCTTCGTTGTGGTGGAGTAGAGGCACATATGTTTCCGTCTGCTGAAAATATTGCACATGCAATTTTAGCCTGTAGAGATGCACATTTACCTATGAAGTTTACCGCAGGATTACATCACCCCATTAGACATTATAATGAATCTGTAAAAACGAAAATGTATGGTTTTTTCAATATTTTTATTGGGGGGATGATCGCCCATAAGTTTAACCTTAAAATTGATGAATTGATCACTATTCTTTCAGATGAAGACAATGAAAATTTTACATTTGATGAGAATACTCTATGTTGGAAAAATTATTCTATATCCAACACAGAAATTCAAACGTACCGACAGGATTCTTTCATTTCGTATGGAAGTTGTAGTTTCAATGAACCTCGAGAAGATTTACAACAATTAGGATTATTATGATGAAATCATTTATAACATATTCAGAAGATTGCCATTTTCCCATTCAAAACTTACCTTACGGAATTTTCAGTAGTACTGATAATCCCAACCCCAGAGGTGGAGTCGCCATTGGTGAATTAGTTTTAGATTTAACTCTATTGGAGTCTGAAGGATTACTGCCTTCAAATTATTTTTCTCAATCTAATCTGAATTTATTTATGTCAGCAGGAAAAGAAATCTGGTCTAGTGTGCGCAGGCAAATTCAGGAATTATTAGATGAAAACAATTCATCACTAAAAGATAATTCAGAATTACGAGAGCGAGCATTTTATTGTCAATCTGAGGTTAGTATGCATTTGCCAGCGCAAATTGGTGATTATACAGATTTTTATTCCTCGAGACAGCATGCCACTAATGTGGGTACTATGTTTCGTGACCCCAATAATGCATTACTTCCTAACTGGTTGCATTTGCCTGTAGGCTATCATGGTCGTGCCAGTTCTGTGGTTATTTCTGGTACGCCTGTATATCGACCAAACGGCCAAACATTGCCCATGGGAGAAGAAAATCCTGTATTTGGTCCATGTCGATTAATGGATTTTGAATTGGAAATGGGCTGTTTTATTGGTCCTGGAAATGAATTAGGTGAACCCATTTCAACTGAAAATGCAGGCGATCATTTATTTGGTTTAGTATTAGTCAATGATTGGAGTGCTAGAGATATTCAAAAATGGGAGTATGTTCCACTAGGTCCATTTGGGGCCAAAAATTTAGCCACATCAATTTCACCATGGGTGATTCCATTTGAAGCATTAGAAGCGTTCAGAATCGATGATCCAATTCAAGAAAATCCTACACCCCTTCCATATTTGCAATGTGAGAAGAATTGGACTTTTGACATGAATTTGGAGGTAAAAATAAAGTCTCCAACAATGACAGAACCAGAAACGATTTCAGAATCCAATTACAAGTATATGTATTGGAACTTAGCCCAACAGTTGGCTCACCATACCATTACCGGATGCAATATGAATCCCGGTGACATGTTTGCCAGTGGCACTATTTCTGGAGAGGAAGCGGGTTCTTATGGCTCCATGTTAGAGTTGGCTTGGAAAGGTACAAAACCAATCCAGCTATCCAATGGGGAAGTGCGAAAGTTCATTCAAGATGGTGATAATATAATTATGACGGGATATGCGCAAGGTGATGGATATCGTGTGGGTTTTGGTAATGTAAGTGGAAAAATTTTACCTGCGAAGAAACAGTAAAAATTAAACAAGCAACGTGGTATTTGGTATTTCAATATCACAATCCAAAGCAAACGAATAAGAATATCCCTCCATACTTCACATCTACCAACTGCAAGAAAATTAGTTAAAGAAGTTGAATTAGAAGCAATCAAAGATCTCCTTCTAGGAAAAATCCCAATGAGTTTTAAACAAGTATGAATAAATGAACTCTACCATTCAGTTACTTGGGATGGAAGTAATAATTCAAGTAGTATCAACTTTGTGAAAATGATATCAGGTGATTTTATTTAAACTCAGAAGCTGATGCTGGTTAAACAGCCCCCTCTCCAATTCTTCCTTACGAACCCAATTTGCATATCTCTCAGTAGTCTTAATGTTACGATGACCTAGTAGTTCTTAACTTTGTGATGTACCCAATTTGTATAGTTACTCGTTTATATGTAAATTACTTGGTTATTTGATTTAGTTTAAATTGATACACCCAGGAGTTATAATGCATAAAATTATTTTGTTATTCTCATTGTTGGCATTTTCATATTCTCAACAAGCAGAAATTACTAATATACAGGCAGCTCAAAGGACTGATGGTAGCCAGATTGTAGATATCACTTACGATCTATTACCCGACCCAGTATTTGAATTTTTCGAAGTTACTGTTAAGGTTAGTTTGGATGGAGGTATTAGTTATTTTCCTATGCAAAATGTTATAGGCGATTTAGGCGATATTATCGAACCTGGTACTGGAAAAACACTTACCTGGAATTTTGGGCAACAGTACGAAGGAACCTATAGTAATCATATAAAGATTAAAATTGAAGGCTCATCATTTGCTATAGTTGATAATAATAGTAATCAAGAGCTTCCTTTTGAAATGGTTTCTGTACCATCAGGAGAATATACATTTGGAGAAAATGATGAAATAAGAGCTATTGATTATGATTATGAAATGATGAAGTATCCTGTGACAGATATGGATTATGTATTATTTATGATGGATAAATTAGCTGAATCAAATGCTAATGGAGCTATTCAGTGTGATACATGTATGGAAAATTGTATAGTAAATTGGATAAATCAGGGATCATCATTCGAAGAAGCAACTGAATTGTGTTATGGAAATCCTGATAGTGATTATGGATGTGGAGATACTTGTTCGGATGTTGAAGGTAGTTTTACTGTTAATTTAACCGAATCAGCTTTAGCAGGATA
>JABHHG010000182.1 GCA_018671635.1 Fidelibacterota bacterium
AGAGCGTATGCAATTATTCAAAGAAATTCTCAAACAAGACTACTCCACTTCACAAGTTTTTGTGGAAGTTGGAGATACTGTTAAAGTGGGTGATAAATTATTCATATTAGAAGCCATGAAGATGGAAAATGAAATTGACTCCCCCATTTCTGGCATTATAAAAAATATCGCTGTAGAATCTGGTGTAGCAGTAGAAAAAGGTACCTTTATTATGGAGATTGAAGAATAATGGCAAGTTGGAAAAAATGGCTTTGGGGAAGTATTGGTTGGAGTTTGGGTGGTCCTATTGGTGCAATTTTGGCATACTCATTAGCATCTATGGCAAATGGAAATAGCCAAACGTATAGGCAAGCATACCAAAATAAAACCACTCAACCTGGAGATTTTGGAGCAGCATTATTAATATTGTTTGCAACCGTAATGAAAGCGGATGGTGTACAATCAAAATCTGAATTAGAGTATATAAAGAAATTCTTTGTTACTCAATTTGGTAAAACCCATGCTCAAGAGCGTATGCAATTATTCAAAGAAATTCTCAAACAAGACTACTCCACTTCACAAGTTTGCACCCAAATTAAATCCAATATGGACCATGCCACTCGATTGCAACTACTCCATATTCTATTTGGATTATCCCAAGCTGATGGCCATGTACATCCTGATGAAGTGAAGGTTATTGGCACTATTTCAAGATATTTAGGAATTAGCCAAAAAGATTTAGAGTCCATTCAAGCCATGTTCTACAAAAGTACAGATGGTGCCTATAAAATTCTTGAAATCGATGCCTCTGCATCAGAGGCTGAAATTAAAAAAGCATATCGTAAAATGGCCATAAAATATCACCCAGATAAAGTTCAACATTTAGGAGATGATTTTCAAAAAATGGCTGAAGAAAAATTTAAAACCCTGAATGAAGCCTATCAAAATATTAAGAAAGAGCGGGGACTTTAAATGAGTATCGATAGGGGAAAAAGATTTTTTGGACATAAAACTGGAGAACAACCGGGTGAATACCCCTATACCCATGGTGTTTACCCAAATATGTATTCTGGTCGCCTATGGACGATGCGACAGTATGCAGGCTTTGCCTCCGCTGAAGAAAGTAATAAACGATACCATTATTTATTAAAACAAGGCGTCATGGGGCTTTCCGTTGCCTTTGACCTCCCTACGCAAACGGGATATGATTCTGACCATGCTTTGGCTGAAGGCGAAGTGGGTAAAGTTGGCGTTCCCATATCTTCATTGGCCGATATGGAAATCCTCTTAGATGGTATTCCATTAGATAAAGTTTCCGTCTCTATGACCATCAATTCTACCGCATCTATTCTCTTGGCTTTTTTGATTGCAGTGGCCGAAAAACAAGGAGTGACCCCTGACCAATTAAGGGGTACTATTCAGAATGATATTCTAAAAGAATATATTGCACGGGGCACTTATATTTATCCCCCAAAACCCAGTATGCGAATCACTACGGATATTTTTGAATATTGTGGTGAGCATTTACCAAATTGGAATATCATATCAATTTCAGGCTATCATATTCGGGAAGCTGGTTCTACTGCGGCACAAGAGTTAGCCTTCACATTAGCCAATGGAATTGCCTATGTTCAATCGGCAGTTGATTCTGGTATGGATGTGAATGACTTCGGGAAACGGCTTAGTTTCTTTTTTAATAGTCATAATAATTTTTTCGAAGAAGTTGCTAAATTTAGGGCCGCTCGAAGAATGTGGGCCAAAATCATGAAAGAACGATTTGGCGCAACTGAACCCAAAGCCATGATGTGTAGATTTCATACACAAACTGCAGGCTCTACTCTCACTGCTCAACAAATTGACAATAATGTAGTTCGAACTACATTGCAAGCAACTGCTGCTGTTTTAGGTGGCACTCAATCTCTCCATACCAATGGACTAGATGAAGCCCTCTCTTTGCCCACAGAAGAATCTGCAAGGCTTGCACTTCGAACTCAACAAGTTATCGCCTACGAATCTGGAATTCCCGATGCCATTGACCCCTTGGCCGGTTCATATTATGTTGAATCACTTACGGATGAGTTAGAGAAATTAGCTACTGAACTTATTAATAAAATTGATACTTTGGGTGGAGCAGTTCCAGCCATTGAACAAGAGTTTCAACAAAATGAAATTGCGAGCAGCGCATATGATTTCCAAAAGGGACTGGATGCGGGTGAAAATATTGTAGTTGGCGTAAATAAATTTACAGTGGATGAAAAAGAATTTGATGAGCTTCAAGGTATTGATCCTAATGCAGTTCGTAGTCAACTTCATCGACTTGAAAAAATCCAAAAAGTTAGAAATTCTGATCACGTAAAAAAGGCCCTTGATTCTTTACAAATAGCCGCGAATAATAATAAAAACCTAATGCCTCATATTGTTCATGCAGTAAAACAATATGCAACTTTAGGAGAAATTTCTGACATCCTTCGCTCTGAATTTGGCGAGCACCAATAAGTAGTAATTTTGATTTTTACCAATCTCATACAAACAAATCTCACTACCAAAGTATTTGGACATGAAATAGAATATTTCACATTTACTGATTCAACTAATGAGGACGTTTGGGAATCCATTGAAGATAACATTGATGAGGGATTTTTAGTCATTACTGACCACCAAAAAAAAGGACGTGGCCGACGTGGAAATGACTGGATTTCTGAGCCCGGAGCGAGCCTTACATTTTCGTTTTTAATTAAACCCCAACTACCTATTGAAAAGATTGGACTACTATCCCTCCTCACTGGCGTGGCTGTCGTCGAGGGTATCTCAAAATTTGCTCAATTAGATTGTAAATTAAAATGGCCAAATGATATTATCTTAAATGATAAAAAAGTGGGGGGAATTTTAGCTGAATCTAAACAAATTGAGGGTGAAATTTATGTGGTTATGGGTGTGGGATTAAATGTGAATGAACAAGAACTTCCATCTGAAATTTCAACAATTTCAACCTCCTTACGACTGGAAAAGAAATCACCTATTCAACGTGAACCCCTATTTGCATTTATACTAAATGCATTCGAATCCATGTACAATAAAAAAAATACCGAGTGGATTGACGCTTGGAATTCACATTGTGTCCATCTTAATTCTGATGTAAAATTCCATCATGATAATAAAATTATTGAAGGTACTTTTTTAGAAATTGATGCAATGGGTCAAGCTATTATAAACATTGATAATATCACACAAAAATTCTCAAGTGGAGTGTTAGAACTTTCATGATTCTTTGCATTGATGTGGGAAATACGAATGTGGTTACCGCAATTTGGGATGGTGAAAAATATTTCAATGAGCATCGAAATGAATCTATTAGTGGAA
>JABHHG010000064.1 GCA_018671635.1 Fidelibacterota bacterium
ATACTCACCATCAGCGATGAAAAGTTCATCACTTTCTGGAGCAACAATGATCAATGTTGTTTCATTGCCATTGGTACGATAATCAGCAACCATTGCTTTATCAGTTAGCTCGATACTAAAGTCAGCACCGTGAGATAATGTCATTTGAACACCACCGATGTAACCATCAGCGTTTAAGTTCAATGCATTTCCTGCCTTTATTAAGCCAGCTTTAGTAGCATCAACATTACGACCATCAAGAATTGAATTTACAATGGCAACGATATCAAGTACATTGACCGCACCATCACCCGTTACATCAGCACAATTAACAGCGAAATCATCTCCACCATTTAATATGTATCCAACAACGGCAACAATATCAAGTACATTGACCGCATCATCACCTGTTACATCGCCAGGCAAACATTCAAATTCAACACATTCAGAGCAGCATTCTCCTTCAGCTGGAGGTACGTACTCACCGCCCTCACATGGAATACCCATTTGCTCAGCACAGTCAATAATTATTTCATACCATACTCCACCCATACATTCTAAGGGATTACATGGGTTTGTATTATCAACTTCTCCATCTTCACATTCACCGCCTCCAGCACAATCACCATCCGCAGAGCCTCCACACATTCCACAACAATCTTCTGGAGATTCACATGCACTATCATCACTTATATCAAGACAATAGCTACAATCATAGCAACTCCATCCATCAAAATAAGTACCTTCTGGGCAATCTTCTGCACAATCACCTGGCTGAGAACAATCCGCTTCATTTGCAGCACACGAACCATCAAAACATGTAACTAGACCTTGTTCTTCACATGACATAACAGGCGCACAATCACCACCATCATTATCATAGCAGCTTAGATCACAGCCATAAGCCTGATCCACACCATCACAAAGCCCATCGCCAACCCATCCTGCTGAACAACAATCAGAATCTACACAATCATCTACATAATCACCCAACTCAGTACAAGAGTAAACACAATCAGCTAAATCACCAAAATTAACAGCTTCAGGATCATCACATGATACAGGGCATAAGCCACAATCTTCAGCTACAGTACAATCGTATCCATATACTGAAGTGGCTGTTTCGCATGAGGTCCAACCTCCTGCTACAGTAGACGAGCATTGATCCCATAGGGTTGCATTACTACAATCTGCTACAGGACAATCCGCTTCTGAATCAGCACAGGAACCATCCAAATCACAAGTTACAAGCCCATTCCCTTCGCATGTAAAAGGACATGTATTATCATCACAACACATATCATCAGCATTTGGATCAAGGCAGTCATTGTAACATGCTCCATATGATCCTTCACCACTTCCTACACAATCATAAGTTGATACCAAACATGTTGATCCGCAACAATCTCCACCATCATACCCACAAAATTCATTATTGTTTGAGCTATCACAGTAACCATCAGAAATCCAATTTTCAAAACCGCCAGCCTCAGTACAGCTCATTTCAGGGCATGAAGCTTCATCCGCAGCACACGAACCATCAGAACAGGTAATCAAACCATCATCTTCACATGTAGGTATATCACCACATAAACCTGCTGACATATAGGTATCATCTGAGATTGCGCAGCATTCATCGATTGACTCATCTACGCCATTGGCACAATCTGCACCCCAACTGGCATTACCAAATTCACTTGAGCCATCACAATAGTAGGAGCCTGGAATACATTGACCATCTCCACAATCAAACTGTGAATCATCACAGCCTACAGGATCACCACAGTCAGCTTCATCTGAGCCGTCTGCACAGTCACCATAGCCATCACATGCCCATGAAGCATAGATACAAGATCCATCGCCACATTCAAATTCACCCTCTTCACAGTCTCTTGTATTAGATATGTTAGGCTCTAACAAAAATTTATTTCTTAATTGGCTATCCTGAACATATTGCATTTTCTCAATTAATTGTTTCTTTTGAATATGTTTTTGTATTTCAAATGATACTTTGCCTGTCTGCTCTTCTGCAAATGACAGCGTTAAAAAACATGCACATATCAACATCAACATTAGTTTCATATTGTTCTTCACTTCACTCTCCTTGTGTTAAAATACTCTATTACCATCGCACAAATCATAAAATTATTATTTATAATTAACCTCTTAATATAAGAAATCTGATTGATATAAACAATGGTCTCTAATCTTCTAAAATTATATTTACTAAGCCCACGATATCCAAAATATTAATTAGATTATCATCATTAATATCAGCATTCCCAGGGTCATCAAGCGATCCCATAATGATATTTACCATGATGAGAATATCTAATATATTAACAATATAATCTTCATTCAAATCACCCATCATCATATTCTTTTCAAAGATTACACTCTGCTGTAAATCTATTCGATTATCTGTAAAAACATTAAGCGTATAAGTATTGATACCATCATTTAATGGTCCTATCATAAAAATTTCTTCATTGTTTGAAGGTATGAGAGCCTCACCAGAAGCAACTAACATGTTGCTATTATCAAATAGTTCAAATTTAAATAATTGAGACGACCAGCCCTTATTGAATATGGTCAGACCAACACTATTATCTTCAATAGAATAGTTGGGGTAACTCCCTTCTAAATTATTTACCTCAAATGAAAATGCGTGAGGGTATAAATTGGGGACCCTCTCAGATCTATAAATATTAACATTTAAGCCATTATCTATTTTTGCTCGCAGGTGCCAAACTATTTCATCATTATCATCTACCTCTATAACATTACCGGTTCGTCCTGCAGAAATTAGGGTGTTCCCATTTAAAAGGCGATCACATTCACCTCTAGATAACGTTAACATAGAATCCGGGAGTATATACTCCCACACTAACTCTGGGCCTTCATTATCATTAAATTCAATCTCTAGGCATCTGGATAATTCTGGATTATTATCTCTACCGTTATCGAAAAATAATAGATTTCCCTCATCAGTAATTTGAGCTGAATGCTGATGTGAAAATCCAAAATCCTCAGTAAAAAATACTTCATCCATGAAACCTGAATCCCCTAGATTCCAAATTATTTCTTTTGTAGTATAATCTATGGCTGTGATTCTACTAAGATTACGCATAGATACATATACGATATTGTTCGCATCATCAAAGAAAACAGAATTTGAATGAGTCCAATCGATTTGTTCAGATGTTGGATAGCCTATCCACTGTGAATTATACTCATCTAAAGATAGATAATCAAATGCATCCCACTCCCATAATATTTCTCCTTGAAAATCTACCTCTATGAAGCTATCACCCTTCCAAATCATATTACCATCGCCACATATCTGCGGCTCTGGACAGAGATGGGTTTCCTGATTCCCTCCAATAGAAAAGTAGGTCTCATTATTAGATTTAATAATAGAATGGTGAACACTATGAGGGGTCTGGAAAATAATTTCACTGCCCAAATTGAATTCATAGCCAAAAGTACCATATCCCATAAAATTTCCATTTTTTGAAAATTCTGTAACTATTATCTTTGACGATGGAAAATTAGTTCTATCTGCGAACCAAATGGCTTCTCCATTAATATTCAAGGCTGCAGAAAAATTTAAAGATTCATAATCCAGGATCGTAATTCCAG
>JABHHG010000169.1 GCA_018671635.1 Fidelibacterota bacterium
ATATGTTTGATACCATGTATCATGAAAGCGGTATTGGCCTAGCGGCTAATCAAGTTGGTGTAAAGTTAGCTATTCTTGTTTTTGATATTGGAGAGCATGAAATTGAAGAGGATAAAGAGGTGATAGGAGAATTGTTTTCTGACCCCAAAATCTTTATAAATCCTTTGATTGTTGAATCTGCTGGGGAGTGCTCGATGGAAGAAGGTTGCCTTAGTGTACCGGAAATTCGTGCTGAAATAATTCGTGCTGAAACAATTATATTGCAATATGATGACATGGATCAAAATGCTCATTCTGAAACATTTTCTGGCCTATCAGCACGTGTATTACTGCACGAAATTGACCATCTTAATGGCAAATTTTTTACAGACTACCTTTCTCCGTCTAAGCGAATGCTCATTCAAAAACGATTAAAAGAGATATCATTAACCGGCACACCAACAACAGGCATCATATTATAATACTTTACTGATCATGAACATCGCTTTCTTTGGTACCCCTGATTTTGCAATTCCATCACTACGTGAAATTAATAATTCTACGCACAATGTAGTCGCAACCATTACTGGCATATCAAAGCCATCTGGACGGGGTCAAAAGCTTCACAGCACCCCTGTTTTCTTTGAGTCTGAAAAACTAAATATCCCAATAATTGAAATAGATGATTTATCAGATTCAAATTTTATTAAAAAACTAGAATCCCTTCAAGTTGATATTTTTATCATAGTTGCATTTCGAATATTGCCTGAAAAAATATTTAGTATCCCAAAATATGGTACTGTAAATTTACATGCGTCACTCTTGCCCAAGTATAGGGGTTCGGCTCCAATTCATCATGCAATTTTAAATGGAGAAACTCAAACTGGCATTACAACGTTTCAAATAAATAATAGAGTTGATGCAGGTAGTGTTTATCTACAAGAAAAATATATAATTACACGCAAAGCAACCACTGGAATGGTATGGGATGATCTCTCTATTGCTGGAGCAAGTCTTTTAGTTAAGACATTAAATGGTATTGAAAATGGTTCAATTTCACCCATAAAGCAAGACTTACAAAAATCCTCTCCTGCACCAAAATTAAAAAGCGAAATGTTTTGTATAAATTGGGATATGGGTTCAGAGCACATCCATAATCAAATAAGAGCGTTTTCACCAAAACCAGGTGCATTTACAACATTGAATAAATTACGAATCAAATTGTTTGATTCTGAGATTAGTAATAAAAATATATTAAAGCCTGCAATGTTTAAAATAGAAAATAATAAAATTATAATTGGAACAGGAGATGGCGAATTGATCATTAAATCAGTTCAACTTGAAGGTAAAAGGAGGATGCTAGTTGCAGACTTTTATAAAGGTTTTTTAAGTAAGATAGAAGGAAAGGAATTTAGTTTTGGGTAATGCTAATAAAGTACTTGTGGACAAACGTGAACTAAGAAGCCGACGTCATGCATGGGATATTATAAAACGTGCGACGCTCAAAGATCGCCGTTTAACCGACGTTCTGGCTGAAAGAATTCGACATGGTAATTTCACTGACCAAGAAAAGCGTTTTATAACTGAAATGGTTCAAGGTACAGTGAGAATGGCAGGCCGACTTGATTGGGAATTAAGTCAAGTATTCAATGGCGATATGGAAGATTTAAAACCTCATTATTTAATTCTACTTAGAATTGGTGTTTATCAAATCCGATACATGGATAGTATTCCTGATTATGCAGCAGTAACTACAACTGTTCAATTAGCTAAGCGAATACATGATAATTTGGGCGGTTTAACCAACGCGTTACTTCGATCCCTCATAATTCATGACATGCCAGAAGCTCCTGATGAACACACCCCAATTGATTACACCGCTCAATATTATAGTCACCCTGAATGGTTGATGAATAAATGGATTACCGAAGGTAGTTTTGAAGATGCCGTTTCACTGGCAACGTGGAATAATAAAGCTCCCCAAATTTGGTTTAGGGTAAATACTATCACCTATACCGCAACAAAGTTCAAGAATCATCTTAAGAAAAATGAAATTGAATTTGAACAATTCCCGTATTTGAAAAATTTTTTTGCACCAAAAACCAGTGTGGGGTTTTTATTAAACAGCGATTTGTTTAAAGAGGGGAATATTAGTATTCAAGATCCAGCCGGGGGATTGGTTGTAACCTTATTGGATCCAAAAAAGGGTGATACCATCGTTGATGGCTGTGCAGCTCCTGGTGGAAAGGCTGCATTTACTGCTGAATTAATGAAAAACAAAGGTAAGATTTTAGCCTTTGATAAAAGCCAAGAAAGACTGAGAAGATTATCCACAGGAATGAAACGTCTTTCAATCAATATTGTGGATGCAGAAATTAAAGATATTACTCGTAATAATTTACCTGGAACATCCAAAATGATTATTGATGTTCCTTGTAGTGGTACTGGTGTGATGGCTAAGCGTGCAGATTTAAGGTGGCGTAGAGATATGGATAATTTATTAGAGCTTCATTTACAGCAACGTAAAATTTTATGGGAAGCATCTGATTCACTTGAACCTGGAGGCGCTTTAGTATACAGCACGTGCTCGCTGGAGTTGGAAGAAAATTGGATGATTGTTGAGGCATTTTTAAAATCACACCCGGATTTTAAATTAGACAATGCCAGTAATTATGTACCAAAAGAATTTGTTGATGACAAAGGTGCATTATTTACATTTCCACCAAAACATGGTATTGATGGAGGTTTTGCGGTTAGACTTGTAAAAGATGCTTAAATTCATTTTTAAATACGGTCTTGCCCTGCTATTCTTCTCCATGGTAGGTGTACTCGCAATGGATTATATCATTCTTCCCAATTATGTGGGATATGATAATGAACATTATTTACCTGACGTAAGAGGAAACTATTTACAAAAAGCAAAATACACACTAACCTCACTGGGTTTTAGAACTGAAATTGTTACTATTCCATTTTCAGAAAGCAACCCACCAGGTACTGTTGTAAAGATGTCACCTCGATCATTCACAAAAGTAACAATAGGCAGATCCATTAGTTTAACTATTGCAGGGCATCGAGAGGATATTATCATTCCTGATTACACTTCATTTTCATTGAGAAATGCTCGAATAAATGCGAGCCGTGAAGGTTTAGTGATTGATACTGTAATGTATGAATTCAATGACAATATTGCTGATGGGCATATAAGTTTCCAAGTTCCAAAGTCGGGACATATAGTTAAATCTGGCGCCCTAATTACTTTTGGTGTCAGCAAAGGAAATCCTCCAGATTACTATACTGTTCCTGACCTAATTGGGAAGAGTCTAAAATCAGCGAAAAAAAACCTTGCTGTATCGGGATTAAGGTTAGGTGAATTGGAGTATGAGTATCAGCCTGATTTACTTGAAAATACAATAATTGATCAGAATTTTACACCAGGCTTGCGAGTCACATTTCCAGCAGCAGTAGATTTAATTGTAAGCACAGAGAAGGAGTTCCAATAATGCGGATTATTTCACCATCACTCTTATCAGCTGATTTTACTAAATTGGCATCCCATATTAGTGAGGTAGAGCGGGCGGGAGTTTCACGCTTACACCTAGATGTTATGGATGGGCATTTCGTACCCAATTTAACCTTTGGGCCATTTATTATAAAGCAAATTAAAGCGATAACAAGCCTCCATCTTGAAACACATTTAATGATTACTGAACCCAAAAGATATTTTGATGATTATATTAATGCGGGATCTGACACATTAATATTCCATTATGAAGCAAGCAATAGCATTGAAAGTGATTTGAAATACATTCAGTCTAAGGATGTGAAGGCAGGAATTGCAATAAATCCTGATACTGAAATTGACGGCTTAATTCAATACCTTGAACATCTTGATTATATTTTAATCATGTCAGTATTTCCCGGATTTGGGGGCCAATCTTTTATTGAAAATACATTGAATAAAATGAAAGCTTTATCTGAAATTTGTAAAGGCAAATCAATCTTAATTGGAGTTGATGGAGGGGTTAATTTAGCCACAATAGATAAAGTTTATGATCATGGTGCTGATGTAACTATAGTCGGCTCGGGCCTTTTTAAAGCTAATGATATTCAAAAACGCTTCAATGAGCTGATGGGTGAGTAAGCTTAGTTTCAAGGATGAATTTAAGCGCAAAATAGTCCATTTTGCATCATCTATTATTGGTTTATCTATAATCTATTTTGACCGAGAAATAATTTTTCCCATTTTAGTAGTATCTGCGATAATATTTCCCATATTAGATTATTTGCGAATCAACAATAAACAGGTTTCGAATTTTTATAATTCTTATTTCCACTCAATAACACGCTCATTTGAATCAAATAAACTCACAGGTGCATCCTTTGTATTTTGGGGAGCATTGATAACATTTCTATTATTTGAGCCCAAGATTGCAGGAATAGCATTAATAGTCATGAGTATTGCGGATGCAAATGCGGCTATCATTGGCGTGGGGTATGGAAAAACAAAATTGTTAAATAAATCATTGGAGGGCAGTTTTGCTTTTTACATAACTACTTTTTTTATTTTATATATATTTA
>JABHHG010000121.1 GCA_018671635.1 Fidelibacterota bacterium
CAGATGCTTTAGATAAATTAAAGTATTTAACGTTAACTGATGATTCACTCAAATCAATTGAATTTGAACCCAAAATAGATATTGAGTTCGATAAAGAAAATATGCAATTGACCATTACTGATACTGGTATTGGAATGAATGAAGACGATTTGAATGAACATTTAGGTACAATTGCTAAATCTGGAACAAAAAACTTTATAGATAAATTATCGGGTGATGATAAAAAAGATTCAAATTTGATTGGTCAATTTGGAGTCGGCTTTTATTCATGCTATATGGTTGCAGATAAAGTTGAGGTAACCTCAAGGAAAGCGGGAGAGGAAAAAGCATACAAGTGGGAAAGTGATGGCAAAAGTGGATATTCAATTTCTGAGACAAATTCTGATGCTGTAGGCACTTCAATTACCCTCTTTCTAAATGAAAATGGATCAGAATATACAAATAGATGGTCAATCCAGGATATTGTGAAAAAATATTCAAATCATATTTCATTCCCAATATTTCTTCATTTTACTGAAGAGAAAACAGATGATAAAGAGAATACAACTGTAGAAGATAAAATTGAGCAAATTAATGCGGCATCAGCATTTTGGAAGCAATCTAAAAGTAGCCTTAAAGCTGAAGATTATAATTCATTTTATACCTCCATTGGCAATGATTATCAAGAACCTATGTTCTATATTCATACTCAGGCAGAAGGGTCGTTAGATTATACTACATTATTTTACATCCCACAAAATGCACCACAAGATATGTATCAACCCGACTATGCTGCAGGTGTAAAACTCTATGTAAAACGTGTATTTATTACGGACGATGAAAAAGAACTCATGCCAACATATCTACGGTTTTTAAGAGGAGTAATAGATACTGAAGATTTACCGTTAAATGTAAGTCGTGAAATACTTCAGCAGAATAAAATTTTATCTAAAATTCGCACAAATTCAGTGAAGAAAGTATTGAGTGAATTTAAATCAATGACTACGGATGTTGATAAGTATAATACTTTTTATGAGCAATATGGTCGCCCCTTAAAGGAAGGTTTGTACCAAGACCAAGAAAATAAAGAAATATTACTTGAGTTAGTTCGTTTCAAAAGTACAAAAAGTGACGGCTTAATTTCATTTTCTGAATATACAGATAGAATGAGTGGTGAGCAGAAAAATATTTATTATATAACAGGTGGTAATGAAGTTACGTTAAAGAGTTCTCCATTGTTAGAAATGTATAATAATAAAGGTGTTGAAGTACTTATTCTAGATGATGATATTGATGAAATTATCATTTCTGGAGTGCCCAAGTATAAAGAATTCCAGCTTAAATCTGTGACCCATAGTGATGCTGCAGAAGACATCAAAGAAGAAACGGATAAAAAAGTTGAAAAGGCTGTAAAACCACTTATAAAGAAAATTAAGAAGATTTTAGGAGAGCAAGTTAAAGATGTTACTGCATCTACTCGCTTGACAGAATCTCCTTCATGTATTGTGACAGACCAGAATGATCCAAGCGTACAAATGCGGGAAATGATGCGATCCATGGGGCAAGCAGCAAATATGCCAGAAGCAAAACCCATTTTAGAAATTAATCCTGAACATTCGATTGTTAAGCGTTTATCTGAAATGAAAAAAGGAAAAGCATTTGATAATATTTGTCAAATATTATTAGATCAGGCATTATTAGTTGATGGGGTGAAACTAGAAAATCCGGCTGAATTTGTTGGCCGATTAAACTCTGTGCTGGAAGATTCAATTTAAAGGAGAAAAATGTCAGAAACATATTCACCTTTCGTGAAATTTACATATACAATACTTGATCCAGAAGGATTACCCCAACAGAAGTCGTGGTTACTGAATTTATCATATGTGGTGAGCATTGAGTCAGGTAACAATAATGATTTGAAAGTTTATATGAGTAACGATCAAATTATCATCATTGAATTGGGGCATGACTATTTGGCTACTGATATAATGAATGAAATTTTAGACTTATCTGCTGAAGGTTTAGATTATAGTGTGTATAAAATAAATAGCTTTGAAAAAAAGTAGAAGAAAACTAAAAAAATATCATCCAATATTAAGCTTATTATTTTATGTAAGTATTATTCCTCTATTCACATCATGCGTCTATTATAATACCTTTTATAATGCAGAGAAGTCATTTGAAAACGCTACTAAATTAATAGAGGAATCACCACTTCTTGAAGAAAGTGAAGTCCCCCCTCAAGCCAAAAAACTATTAGATGAGTCCATTGCCAATAGTTTTATTGTACTCGATAAATATCCTGAGAGCAAGTATGTGGATGATGCATATTTTATCATCTCAAAATCCAGATTTCTTAAAAGTGAATATCCACTCTCAATTGATTATTTAGATCGATTGATTGGAGAATTTCCTGAGAGTGAATATTTAAATGAAGCGAAGATTTGGCGAGCATATTCACAGTTTAGAATGGGACAAATAGGCACATCTAAATTCGAATTAAATAAAATTCTTAACCTCCTAGAATTGACTTCAAACGAGAAACTCATAACTCTCAAATTTCAAGCAGAAATAGCATTAACAGAAGGGAATGTTAATGATGCCTTATCTTTAAATGAAGATGCCATTCAGTTATCTAGAAAGCCTTCAAACAAAGTAGCTATTTATATGAAATTGATTACCATTGCTGAAAAAAATGATTTAATTCCA
Source organism: Fidelibacterota bacterium (assembly GCA_018671635.1). GTDB lineage: Bacteria > Fidelibacterota > Marinisomatia > SCGC-AAA003-L08 > D37C17 > JABHHG01. The sequence continues at coordinate 2,689 of JABHHG010000121.1, forward strand.
CAGTTAATAACTTATTTGGATAAACTCTCTCAAGTGGCTTCAGGACAAATAAAATTAGATGCTAAGATGGATTGGATTAAATTTAATCGGCAATTAAGGCATTACAACGAAATTACCACTGAAATTGACAATCTATTGGGCCAATCTGAATATCAGTCTATTTATATGAAATTAGAGCTGGAGCAGGCAAAGGTATTTTTAGATCAGAAAGATTTTGAAACTACCAAACTTCTATTAAGCGATTTTACCGCTAACTATGAACGTAAAAATGAATCCGCAGAAGCATTCTATCATTTGGGGTATATTGCGTTGATGGAGGATTTTGATCTGGTATTAGCAAAGGATTATTTTGATTCTGCAAAGAAAGAGAAATCCAGTTCTAAATACGGGAAAAAGGCCAAAGAGATGAAAGTGGTCATCGAAGAATTTACTGCATTACAAGAAGAGTATGAATATAAAGTCAGTAATCCCGAATTAGATGAAGAAGTCGAAGCAGATTCCACAAATTTTAATATTGACGAGGATTCTAATATTGATGAAGAAATGGAAAATACTTTTTCTCGAAGTCGTGAACAAATGAGTATGCCTAGCGCTAGAAGTAAAGCGGATGCAACTCCAGATTCATTGTTATTTACTATTGCAGAAAAATTGATGTTTGATTTCAATAAAGAGGATGTGGCTTTAGAAAAATTTAAATTATTAGTCAATGAATTTCCAGATTCCAAATTCAGATCTCAGTCAATTTTTGTATTATCACATTTTTTTCCAGAAGAAAATTGGGAAACAACCCTGGCAAATGAATATCCTGAATCATCATATTTGAATATGGTGAGCGTTGATTCAGATACATTGAACTCATCAATTTCTAAACGTGATAAAGCATGGGATTTGATTTCAGTATCTTTTGATTCCACTGCAAATTCATTCTATGAATTATATTCCAGCGAATTTGATACCACATCTTTATATTACTATGCTTTTGTGCTCGACTACTATTTGAATGATTTAGAAGGCGCCATTAAGAGTTATCAAGAGTATGTGTCTTTTGAAAACGATGATGAGTTTACAGTTATCGCAAAAAATAGAATTAATGAGATAGAAGAAAGTTTGACTATCGAAGAAGAATTGATTAACCAAAAACTAAATTACTCAAATGCGATCAACTTTTATTTTTCTGGTGAACCTATAGATTCAGTCATTTCTATTTTAGACTTAGCATTAGAAGGCCGTCAATCTGAATATAGAACTTCTGCCCAGCGAATCAAGTCAGCATTTTCAAATATTAATATTTTGAATACACTCATACTTCCAGATTCTTCAGGGATTGTGGACTCTCTATCACTAACAAAATTAGATTCAATCTATTTTAATCTTGGAGATATTTTTGATTATGAGTTAGGTCTATCAGATTCTGCTCAATATTATTATAAAAAAGTGTTGAATGGATTTAAAAATTCAAATTTCAGATATCCATCAATGGTTGCCATGGACGAATTAGACTCTAATGGGGTGTGGGGTACATTAATGTCGGTTGAGTTTCCAGATAGTAGTGCAGTTTTGGATTCAACTCGTTCTGTGAATGGGATAATTACGGACTCATTAGATGATGAGTTTGTAAAGGATCAGAATGACTTATTAAATTTATTGGCGGATGCATCTGAGAATTTCATCAAACCCGAAATTGATTCGTTATTAGTCGATGAAAATTTAGATTCAGCAGTAGTTGAGATAGAAATGCCAGAATTTGCTATGCCAGAATTGCCGATGATTGAAGATATGATTCCTGAAGTAATTGAACCAGAAGAAGTAGATGAAGGGATTGTCATTCAAGATATTGAAGAAGATTCGCTTAATCAAATTTTATTGGATACTCTTATTGCTGAATTAATTAGAGTAGATTCAAATATTGTAGTTCAAACAATTTCAGAACTTCCAGTGGATAGTACGTGGACAGAATACATTATTTTATATGGTGAATCCTTACGACAAATTTCCCAAAAAGAATTTGGTACAGAAGATTATTGGAGTTTGATTTATGAATGGAATAAGGAAATAATTGGTGAAAATCCGGCATTGATTTTTCCATATCAAATATTAGAAATAAGAAAGCCTGCATCATACGAAATTGAAATAGTAAATGATGAAGTATATGTAGTTTCTGCAGGTGAAACATTATGGAGTATTGCAAAAGCCATCTATAAAGATGAATATGCATGGTCTATTTTATTGCATGATAATAAAGAAAAATTAGAGAATCCGGACAAAATTTATCCTGGATACTCATTGGTTATTAGAAGACAATTAGTAGAATCGAGGGATTCGAATTGATATTCAATGAACTTGCAATAGTTGAATCCACAGAAGAAATTGCGTCCAATACCTTTCAAACTTTTTTGAAATCCCCCAAAATCGCAGCATCCATAAAGCCGGGTCAATTTATTAATATTTTACCATCAGAATATTGGGATAAAATGATGCGTCGCCCTATGAGTGTGGCCAGCCAAAAGGATGAGGTAATTAGCATTATTTATAAGGTGGTGGGCGAGGGTACTGAGTTGATGCAGAATTGGTCACTTGGAGATTCGGTAGATCTGATTGGCCCTTTAGGTAATTTTTGGGATGGCTATGCTGATAAATTATCTATTCTGATTGGAGGTGGTGTGGGTATTGCGCCGATCTTAAATTTACATAATCATTTAGATGAATTGGGTGAGGAGAAAGTCCTCATAATGGGGGCTCGAAACTCCAGTGAACATTTTATTGATCATAATCCCGAAAATGGAGTTTACATGACTACTGATGATGGGAGTTTGGGAATTCATGGAAATGTTCTAGAACCATTAAAAATAGCCCTAGAAAATATCGATATTCAAAATGTGAAGGTTTTTGCATGTGGACCGCCCGCAATGATGGAAGCGGTACGACAATATTCAATATCTGAAGGCATTGAATGTGATTTGGCTTTAGAGACTTTAATGGCATGTGGTTTTGGCATTTGCCAGGGTTGTACGGTTGAGTTTGAAAAGAAGCAGAAAACTACCGAGCACAGTTACCGTAATCGTTTTGGATTAGTATGTATGGATGGTCCCATTTTTGAATCAAAGGAGATTAAATCATGTCATCTGTAAAATTTGGGAAATTAGATTTCGCATCCCCCATATTAGTAGCAAGTGGGACCTATGGCTATGGACATGAAACCAAATCTATGGTAGATGTAAATGGCATTGGTGGAATTATTACAAAATCAGTAACACTACATCCTAGGGAAGGGAACCCTCCTCCACGTATTGCTGAAACTTCATCAGGAATGCTTAATTCTATTGGTTTAGCTAATGTGGGGGTTAATGAATATTGCAAATCAAAACTTCCATATTTAAATGAGCTAAACACAAAAGTTATTATCAATATTGCGGGTACAGCTGTAGATGATTATGTAGAAACACTTAAAATATTAGAATCAGCTGGTGGAAATCATGTGGGTTATGAAGTTAATATTTCGTGTCCTAATGTAAAAGAAGGTGGTATGTCATTTGGAGTAAGTGCAAAGATGACAGAATCACTTACAAGTGAATTACGAAAATGTACGTCTAAACTACTAATTATGAAGCTGAGCCCTAATGTTACATCTATTGAAGATATTGCTGTAGGTGCTGAAAATGGCGGTGCTGACGCATTAAGTGCAATTAATACATTAGTGGGTATGGGTATTGATATTAAAACTAGAAAAATGAAAATTAATACTACATTTGGTGGCTTATCGGGACCTGCTATAAAGCCGATTGCTTTGGCTAATGTTCATAAAGTTTTTAGAGCTGTGAAAATTCCCATCATTGGTTTAGGTGGAATTAGCTGTGTAGAAGATATAATTGAATTTATTTTGGCAGGTGCAGATTTAGTTCAGATTGGTACCTTAAATTACCGTGAACCTGGGATTAGTATTCGCTTAGCAGAAGAACTAGATTTATATTGTAGGGATAATAATTTAACATCTATTTCTGACTTGAAAGGTTTGGCGGAATATCGCTAGTCTATGATGATAAAGCTTTCAATATTAGTGCTATTTATTTGGGGATGTACACCTGCACCTAGATATAAATCAGGGCATCAAAAAATTAAATCTAATTATTCAAGTAATAGTAAAAAGGTTAAATTTATTCCAGTTACCAAAGCACCTACCTTAGCAGAGTTCGATACATCAAAAAAAAAATATACTGGCGTATCATCATATTATGGGAAAGCTTTTCATGGTAAACTTACTGCAAATGGCGAAATTTTTGATATGTATGGTGTTACAGCAGCCCATAAAGAGATGCCTTTGAATACAGTGGCGAGAGTAACAAATTTAGCCAATAATAAATCACTCATTCTTCGGATTAATGATCGTGGACCGTACGTAGCTGGACGAATCTTAGATTGTTCATATGGTGCTGCCAAAAAATTAGATTTTCTAAGCACCGGCACTACCGAAGTAAAAATTGAAGTGATTGAGTGGGGCGATAATAAATATATGCACCACTAAAAAGATATCCCATTTAGAAAGAACCTGTTACAAAAATCCTATTTTCTATTTCCCAATATATATCTACATTAAATTTATGAATTTTGAGAGGAAGCACGGCATTGAAGCCTTTTCGTAAAATTATATTGATTTGCATGTTAAATATGTTATTGCCTAATAACGTTTATGTAGCACTTCAAATGTTTGATCAAGTTGGTGTGATAAATATGGATTCATTACAACAAATCGATATGATTGACATTACGCTTAATGATAATGTTGATTGCTCATTGTTTTCTGATGAGATGGGCTGTAATATGGTTTCAGACTGTGAGTGGGTGATGAATATGTGTATGGAGTCAGATGATGGTGGCATGAATATGGGTAATAACACACCCCATTTTATAGCAATTGATGAAACTAATGGATATTGGTTCGTTTCCACGATTTCTAGTGGATACGTTGGTAGATATAGCTTAGAATCCAATATATTCATTGATAAGGTTTTTGTTGATGATTCTCCTGCAATTCTCACTCTCGATGAAACTAACCAAAAGATATACTGTTCTCGTATGATGCCTATGGGTGGAATGATGGATGGAGCTGAATCTACTATTATTCAAGAAATTGATTATTCTGGAACATCAATAATAAATTCTAATGAATTTATTATTCCTTCACCAGCTCCCCATGGGATTTCGATAAATACGGATGGAAGTGAAGTGTATGTATCCAGTAATACAGCGGATTGGCTGTACAAAATAATTCCTGAAACAGGTGAAGTTATTGGAGTTGTAATGGATACAGAAATTTCCAATCCATCTGAAATTGAGACCCATCGTTTAAAACCTATTCAATGCCTTTCTGTTTCTGATAGCTTATTATTTGTTACTTGTTCTGGTGGTATATGGGTTGATCCATGGACAGGTCAACAAGAGCAAATTTCGGGAAAAGTTCAATTATGGAATTCAAATTCAATGAGCTTGATTGATACATATGAATTTGATTGGAATTCATCTCCATGGCATATTATTAATTCTCCTGTTTTTGAAAAAGTGTACGTGGCTCTATCAGGAGATCAGCTCTATGAGGGTAGCGCTGGGGTAGTTGAGCTAGATTATTCTAATTCAATTTTATCTCAAAGTTGGTTCACTTCCCATGAAATATTTCAATCACTTCACGGAATCGATATTTCTCCGGATGGTGAAACTATATTTGTGAGCGGTCGAGCAGATGGCCATCTACATATCATTGATACTGAAATGGGAGAACTTCAGAATTCCATCCCTTTATCAACAAATCCATCTATGGTGATGGCTGGGGGAGTGGCTACCGTAAAAAATTTAACATCCTTATTGGGAGATGTTAATAATGATTTCATGCTTGATATTTTAGACATTGTTTTAATGGTGAATTATATTTTGAATTCAGAAGTTATTTTCACTCAGGTAGCTGATATGAATGGTGATGGTATCATTGATATTTTAGATATAGTTAATTTGGTGAATATTATCCTTCAATGAAGTTTGCTCTCCAATTAATATTATGTTTTGCTTTACAGAGTCTTATTTATTGTCAATGTGATAATACCTTGTTAGCCGACCATAACAATGATAATAACTTAGATATTTTAGATGTGATAAGTATGGTTGATTTAGTGATGATAAATGATTATTTTACAGAAGATGAATTGGAATTGACTGATATTAATCAAGATGGCATTATTGATATTTTGGATATTATTAAATTAGTGAATAAAATTTTGTGGCCCCAGCCTGATTCAGTTTCTATCATCAATATTGAATCTAATTTGGTAAATGTGAATATTGAATGGGAAGTTTCAAACTCCCCCAATTATCATATATATAGAGTATATTACTCATCTCAAGACTCGTTAGAGAATAGAGAACTACTACATGAATTGTGGGATATCAATATTACTCAAATTGAAATTTCAGGCTTAAGTCTCTATAATGATAAATGGTTTTGGGTAGATGTGGTTGATTATTGGGGGTGTAGTGCAGAGAGCCCATCATATAAAGTTGAGAACATTGAAAAGACATATGAATTGGATGAGACAGGGAATATAGTTTATTCAGAAATGGCTATTGAAGATTTTGAGCCTTCAACTGAATGCATTGCATGTCATGGAACTCATGTTGAAGAATGGTCAAAGTCACGGCACGGTCATGCAATGAAAGATCCTCTATTCTTTAGTCAATGGAATTTAGAACAATTAAATCATCCTGAAATAGGTGAACGATTTTGTGTTCAGTGTCATAGCCCTGCAGCTTTTGTGACAGGTTTGGATTTATCCGGGTATGAAACAGCACATGATTTTCAAGCCTCCTCACTCCCTGCTGTAGTTAAGGAGGGTGTATCTTGCACAGTTTGCCACACTTCAACAGCATTATCTTCTACCTATTTTGCTACAGATGACTTATCTCCACACGCAGAGTATCATCTTTATCCAGGAGAAGGAGTATATTTTGGTTCAATCGAAGATCCTAATCCATCTCCATATCATGAAACGATATATAGTCCTATCTTTGAGCGCTCTGAATCATGCTTACCTTGTCATGATTTCGTTATGAGAGATGTAGAGGCAGAGATAACTTTTACTGAATGGAATAGAATTCCTGCATTTGCAATGTCAGGTTTAGGTTCATGTCAAGATTGTCATATGCCTGAAAAGGAGAATGGAAATCATGACCATTCTTTTATTGGAGTAGATTTAGATTTAAGCTATCCAATTGGTGAAGCACCTCAACATGATGCTGTGCAGTCAATGCTAGAATCTGCAGTAGAAATAGAATTTGGTGCACCTGGTTACAGTTTAGCATCTTATATTTCAACCGGAGAAACTTTAACTATACCCATAACTATTACTAGCTTGACTGGTCATAATTTCCCATCGGGTACATCTTTCTCTAGAGAAGCTTGGATAGAGTCTGTTATCTCTCATGATAATGATATTATTTTCTCTTCTGGAAAAATTGAATCTAATACAAGTCTATTAGATTTGAATGATGACAGTCTTCTGTTGTTCACATCATTTTTTTTAAATGAATCAGGTGATACAACTATGTCAATAACTGATACTTATGATATGATTAATAAGACATTACCTGCACTAGGTGTACGTTATCATATCTATGAAGTTGATATACCAGATAATCTTTCTGGCTTAATTAATATTGATATTAGGTTACGATTTAGAGCTTTAACCCCAATTCTATTAGCGGGTCAGCATGATGATCTATTACAGAATCAGCCAGTTTTTGATATGGCTACACTCAGTGCGCAAATACAGGTAATTGGAGATTAAATTGAAATTATTACCAATCATTATGACTTTTTCAATTTTATTTTCTCGAGATTTAGATGTGCAATTTATCTCGGAAGATATGTGGCTTATGGGGGTGCCTGTTGCAGGAGGTGAAGCCTTCGATAATGGCACCATGTATGGTATGGGACTTTATGGTACTTCTACAATTCATCCATTTGATGCAGTTGATGTAGATATACGATTATCCTCAGATCCAGATAGTATATCTTTAGCATATGTATTTTCTGCATCAAATTTAGGTGAGCCAATGGGCTTAGGCACTTTCCCCGGATCAGCATGGGATGTGAGTAATCATGAGAGTCCTCGAAGATTAAATATATGTTTTTTTGAAACTATAAATGGTGATTTAGAGTGGAATCCAACTACTGTTTCGGGTATGGATTTAGAATATTTACTCATTATGAATACAGATTATGATTCCACTGGTGAATATTATTCAGAAATTGATATTACTTATTCAGATGTCCAATATTTTTCATGGTTGAGAAAACGAGCCGGTGAAACATGGTTCTCGTCTGAACCGGCTATACTTGAATATAGAAACTATTGGGAATTTTCTAATTTTGATATTGTGGCAACTGATAATACAATCACATTAGAATGGGAACATGAAAATCCACAAATTGAATATGACCATATTACCCATTATGAAGTTAAAATGAGGATAGATGGCGATGATATTTGGACGGCTCAGACTATACCTGTAGAAAACCACCAATATGAGTTCACTGACCTTACTAATGGAATTAATATTGAGTGTCAGGTTTTAGGTATCAATACTAATACTGGAAGTATTGAGATGGAATCAGATATTATTATTTCTACACCCATGCCTATAATGTTTAGTACAGAATTACTTTCACAATGGGATGGAGCTGATAATCCATTAGTAGGTGCTTCAAAATACAATGATGTTTGGGGCTATACTGATCCTAACGGTGGAGAATTTGCTTTGATTGGACAGTGGAATGGTACTTCAATTGTAGACATCTCTAATAATTCTGAAAGTCCAGAGTTAGTTACATTCATTCCGGGAAGTTATTCTTCACATCGTGATATTAAATCTTACGGACAATATATTTATATTGGTACTGAAGCTAATCGCGCAGACCCATATAATGAAGATTTTAATATTATTGAACAAGGTATTCAGGTAGTAGATATGACAAACCCTTTTAATCCCCAATTAGTAAATGAGTGGGAAGGAGTTGTTCAATCCCATAATATAATGAGTGAAGATGATCCATACTTATATGTGATTGGTTCTAATGAAGATGAGGATGCATGGGGTGCAGCCGATTTAATAATTTTAGATTTATCTGATCCTGTATACCCAGTCAAGGTGGGTGAATGGAATGGGGACTATCTTCATGATGTATGCTTAGATGGAGATATCCTATATGGAATGGCGATATATACTGATTCTATTCATGCCATTGATGTTTCAGACAAATCAAACCCTGAATTAATAGTTTCTTGGGGTGGAATACCAAGTTCACATGCATGTTGGGTATCAGATGACGGACAGACTCTTTTTTCTGCATCTGAAACTTCATATGGACATGTTCTATCTTGGGATGTAAGTAATTTATTTAATATTAATTTATTAGATGAGTGGTATCCTGAATTAGGTGAAGAGTGGTCTGTTCACAATATTTTTTATAAAAATGGATTTATTTTTGCCAGTCATTATGCATTCGGTTTGCAGATTCTAGATGTGAGAGATCCATATGAAATGCAGACTGCAGGGTTCTACGATACCTATCCATATAGTGGAGCAGGCCTTTTTGATGGGGCATGGGGGGCATACCCTTATTTTGAATCAAATAGAATTATTGTTTCTGATCGTTCCCTAGGGCTATTTGTAGTTGAATTTACTGAAGAGGATTGGACTATTCCATTCCAAATGGGAGATATCAATACGGATGGTATGGTTGATATTTTAGATATTGTAATGATTATTGGATACATTATAGATGGAAATAATTTTGATGGGTCACAAGAATTTGTAGCGGATATGAATATGGATGGGATTATCAATATTTTGGATATCATGAATATAGTTTATTTCATATTAAATAGATAGTTTGGAGTTTTGATGAAAAAGATTTTATTAGTTATATTGTTAAGTGTTGGGTTTTCAGATGCAGTTAATGTTCAATTGTTAAGTTTTTTATCTTATGATGAAGATACATCAGATATTACTGGATTTGCTCAAGATGGAAGAGAATTCGCAGTAATGGGCCTTGCGAATGGAGTTACCTTTGTAGATGTGACTGACCCCTATAATCCTTTTGAAGTGGGATATATACCTGGCTCTAATAGTATCTGGAGAGATTTAAAATATTGGAATGAACATGTATATATTGGAACTGAAGCAGATGATGGTATAAAAGTTGTTGATGTATCTAATCTTGATAATCCTATTTTAGTGAATACTATTACAGATGTGGATAATAGTCATAATATCCATATTGATTCAGATGGCTTTCTATATATTGTTGGAGCAGATACTTATGATATATGGATATATGACCTTTCTAACCCTGCACAACCAGAACTAGTAGGGACATGGTTAGGTGAATATCTTCATGATATTGAGGTGTATAATAATAAGCTCTATGGGGCTGCCATATATTCTGGATTTTTTTATATTATTGATGTAAGTAATAAATCAAACCCTCAGACTTTAGCTTCATTTGATACTGGCGGGGGATATGTAAGTACTCATGATTGCGCCATAACGGCTGATGGACAATATTTGATTACAGCAGATGAAACCATGGGTGGATATATAAAGATTTTTGATATTTCTGATTACAATAATATAAATTATATTAGTTCGTACTCTACACCTGAAAATGAGACACATACTTCTCATAATGTATATATTCAAGAGAGTACAGGCTTAATGATTATCTCATATTATGCAGATGGAACTAGGTTTGTCGATATTTCTAATCCTTATAATCCAGTCGAAGTAGGTTATTATGATACTACTGAATTAGGAGAATTGTATTCTGGTAATTGGGGAACCTATGTGGATCTTCCTAGTGGTAATATTGTATCCAGTGATATTGAACAGGGATTATTTGTACTGAAATTTGGAGGTTTATCCATTGAGCATACCCCTATAGCAGATACTAATGGCGATGGTCCGATTACTGTTTCTACCACGGTTACATCAATGACTTCCATCATTGAAGATGTGACCCTTTATGTGAATATGGACAATGAGTGGTTTAGTATGAATATGATGCCTAGCATTGATGATACATTTAACGCTGAAATTAATAGTGAGAACCATGCATCAGTGATTCGTTATTACATTATTGCAGATGATGATGATGGGAATAATGCCCGATATCCCATTGATGGTAATTTAATGTTTGTATTGGGTGAATTAGATGTGAGTGCTGAGTTTGACTTTGAGTCAAGTTCGCAGCAATGGACTGCAGGAAGTCCTTCAGATAATGCTTCTGCAGGTTTATGGGAATGGGGCAATCCAAATGGTACAAACGACCAGTATGGTTTGGTACAGCCTGAGGATGACCATACTGAAAATGGGACACAATGTTTTGTAACAGGAAACGGCAGTAGCTCAATCGGATCAGACGATGTTGATAATGGTAAAACTACATTATTATCACCTATTATTGATTTATCTAATATGGATGATGCATTACTTTCATATTGGAAATGGTATGCGAATGATGGGGGAGATAATCCTGGGAATGACCATTGGTATGTGGATGTGAGTAATGATGGGGGTAGTACATGGACAGAATTAGAAAATACATCATCATCTTGGCGTGAGTGGCAACAAAAACGTATTCTACTTTCTGAATATACATTATTGTCAAATGTCATGCAATTTAGATTTATTGCAGAAGATATACAGTATAATGGTGATAATGGCAGTGGAGGTTCTATTGTAGAAGCGGCCATAGACGATGTACTTATTCAATCAATTTATTATAGTGAATGCACAAATAACGGTGATGTGAATAATGATGGTGGGGTGAATGTGTTAGATATTGTGAATACGGTAAATGCTATTTTAGATGAAACCCTCATGACCGATGAATTAAATTGTGCTGCAGATCTTAATCAAGATTTAGTGGTCAATATATTAGATATCGTCATCATGGTGAATATGATACTGGATTAATCCATGTTTTTGTGGTTATTCATATTTATTACGTCCATTTGGGCAATTGATTTTGACTTTAATTTGGATACTGAAATAATAGTTGAGATGAATGGCCAACCACTGACAAATCCTTTTTCAGGTGGGTTAAACCAACCCAAAGTTCAGTGGATTGACTGGGATGTTGATGGTGATTCTGACCTATTCATTATGGATGCTGATGGTCACATTCGTTATTACCAAAATGAGTCTGAAAACAATGAATTCACCTTTATATTAATAACCACTCAATTTTATGGAATTTCTTCGGGAGGATGGTTTTTCTTCGGAGACTTTAATAATGATACCTTCCTAGATTTGGTTGTGCAAGACACAGAAATCCTAAATAATGCACGATACTATCAGTTTGAAGGTGAATCATTTGCTTCTGTAGGACGTGTTCCACTTGCTGATAATAATGGGTATATTGAATCTGACCCCGTGATGACACCTACCTTTGCAGATATTGATGATGATGGTGATTTAGACTTTTTTACCGGCAATGTGATTGGAACCGTCTCTTATTACGAGAATGTAGGCTTTCAAGATGGAATCCCTCATTATGAATTTTTGACCAATATGTGGCAGGATATTTCAATTATTGGTCCTAGCCTTCAGCGACACGGCGCCTCTGCCATTAATTTTATAGACTTAGATGGAGATGGCGATTTTGATTTAAGCTGGGGTGATTACTATCAACAGAGTTTGTATATTGTATGGAATGTAGGGTCAGCTCAATCTCCATTGATGGACATCGTTAACATTACTTCTCAATATCCTATAAATGATCCCATTTTTTCAGCGGGACAGAATATGCCAACCTTCACAGATATTGATTTAGATGGTGATCCGGATTTATTTCTCAGTGTTCTTTCAGGTGCATATGGATCTCAGACAGTAAATAATTTTATTTTCTATGAAAACTTAGGCTCTGCGGTTAGCCCATATTTTGAATATAGAACCCATAATTTTCTTCAAGGCATTGACCTTCTCACATATACATCCCCAGCATTTTATGATATTGATAATGACGGCGATTTGGATATGTTTATGGGCACCAAAAGTGATCCCAGTCAGCCATCATGGTCAGGGAAAGTCCATTTTTTTTTAAATGTCGGCACGGCGACTCAACCTCATTTTCAATTGCAAACAGAAAATTTATTTCAAGGGATTGCGGGTTATAATTTGGCGCCAGCCTTTGGTGATGTGGATGGTGATGGTGAGGTAGATGCTATAATTGGCGATTCAAATGGATACCTCCATTATTTTAAAGGGGAGGGTGACTTACAGTTTATTAATATGGGATTGGTGGAAAATGTAGATTTATCTGGAAATAGTGACCCCATCTTAATGGATGCTGATGGGGATGGAGATTTAGAATTATTGGTGGGTGAACTGAATGGCAATGTGAATTTTTATGAGTATATGGAGGGACAATTTATTATTAATGAAAACATCAATTTTCCCGATGTAGAAATTATGTACACCACCCTTGATCATTTTGATATTGATAATGATGGAGATAGTGAAATTATTATGGGTTCATGGCAAAATGGAATTTCTATCTTTGATTCACAAAATGGAGGATGGTCGTTAATTAATATGAATATACCATTTACATCATTACGCTCATCTCCTGCAATTACCGATATTAACAGTGATGGTGTATTAGACTTATTTGTGGGAAATCCTTCGGGTGGATTATATTATTTAGAAGAAATTTCAAATAGTTTTTGTAACCCTGGTGATGTGGATGATGATGGTGTTTTTAATATTTTAGATATTGTCCAAATTGTAAATATTATTCTTGGTCAAATTGTTCCAGATTCCATTGTACTATGTGCTGCGGATGTGAATGAAGATGGCATTGTTGATATTTTAGACATTGTCTCATTGGTTAACTGGATTATGAGTGATTAAACACGAAGCGCTCGAAGAAAAAAATTGGGTTTTAGGAATATGGTAATAGGTTTTGTTTTTACCACAGAGGGACTGAGATTTAGTTGTTCTACAATCCCCTAGGGGCGGAATTCAAATCCGCCTATTTTTATTTCTTACCATTAACCTTTAATCATTAATAATTGCGTTACTTGTCAAAAAATCTAACTATCTAATTTCTAACCTCTACTCACTAAAAAAACATCTCTATATTTTTCCTGCATAAGTACATCACTCATTTGAGTATGTAGAAATCCATTACTGGCTAAAATACGTTTACCCGAAATTGGCATGGGGGTAATACCATCCCAATCGGAGGTTTTACCGCCCGCTTCACGTAAGATGAGATCGCCTGCACAGACATCCCATGGTTGCAGATTGAACTCATAGAATCCATCAAAACGACCCATGGCCACAAAACAAAAATCTAATGCGGCTGCACCCAATCTTCGCATCCCTTGATTGCGAGAATAGAAGTCCTCAAATAATCTAAAACTTGCCTGCCATCGCTCATCATGAATATATGGAAATCCAGTAACTAATAGGCTTTTACTTAAAGTATTAGTTGAGGATATATTTAGGGGAGAATTATTCAGAAATGCACCCCCGTTTAGTGTGGCATGAAAGCATTGATCATAGACTGGATTATATACTACACCCAGTATGGTTTGGTTTTTATATTGGAGGCCAATAGACACGGCAAAAATGGGGAGGGTATGCACAAAATTAGTGGTGCCATCCAGGGGGTCAATTATCCAGCAATAGTCTGAATTTATGGTTTCAAAATCGGTTTCTTCGGCAATTATATTATGGTGTGGGAATGCCTTTTTGATGGCAGTCGTAATGAGTTTTTCAGATTCCACATCGGCTCTGGTAACCAAGTCAATATCTGTAGATTTATTGTCCACATGGGTGAGTTTCCCAAAATAAGATATGAGCACTTCGCCGGCAGATTTAGCCGTTTCAATGGCAAAGTGCTCAAAGGTTTTTATATCCATTATTTATAGGTTTTAAATGTACCTGCTGTATATCGTGACCAATAGTCGTCTAATGCTAATTTCAATTTGGGGAGCATGAACATGGCACCAATAATATTAGGGAATGCACAGGAGAGAATCATCATATCTGAGAAGTCCATAACATTACCTAATGATGCGATTGCACCCAGTACGGTACATCCTAAATAGAGGGCTTGATACACGGGGATGGTAGTTTCACCAAAAAGATACTTCCATCCTTTGTTCCCATAGTAATACCAAGAAATCATGGTGCTGTATGAGAATAAAAATACAACTGCAGACAGAATAATGGGGAACCAAGAGATTACAGAACCGAATGCGGCAGAGGTTAGTTCAGCGCCATTAATACCGCCACCTACTTGATATAATGGATTTGCATCTTTGGTAATAAGTATAACGGATGCCGTCATAAAGCATACCACAATAGTATCGATAAATGGCCCCACCATGGCTACAATACCCTCGCGTACAGGTTCGTCAGTTTTTGCAGCTGAGTGAGCAATAGATGCAGAGCCAACACCACCTTCATTTGAGAATACTGCCCGTTTAATACCGGTAACTAATACACCAATGAGTCCACCATAGACTGCATTTGGAGAGAATGCTTCACTTATAATGGATGTCAACACTCCGCCAAGTTTGTCTAAGTTTGTGAGAATAACAAATAATGATGCCCCCACATATAGAACCACCATAGCAGGTACAATTTTTTCAGTAGTTTGACCAATCCGTTCAATACCACCTACAATAACGATACCTACCAATATTGCTAAAATGATTCCATAAATCAAAGGATTAATGCCTGTTAGGCTTCCTACAAGTACATAGGACTGATTGGCTTGAAACATATTCCCGCCACCGAATGCACCTCCAATTATGAAAATGGCATACAGTATTCCTAACGCTTTTCCGAAAGTTTTTAAATTTAATTCATTCAGACCTTTTTCAAGATAGTACATAGGGCCGCCATCAATACTTCCATCTGGGTTTACTTGTCGATAGAGTTGACCCAAGGTGCAGGATACAAATTTTGCAGACATGCTAAAAAAGGCGATGAGTATCATCCAGAAAACAGCACCTGGGCCACCTAGAGATACAGCAACAGCAACACCAGCAATATTTCCTAATCCAATAGTGGCTGATAGTGCTGATGTGAGTGCTTGGAAATGGCTAATTTGCCCGTCATCTTCAGGGTTATCATACTTCCCTTTAATGATGTCAATGGCATGGGCGAATCCCCTAATATTTATAAATTTGAAATAAAATGTAAATATGATGGCTCCAAAGAGGAGGATGAGTACGATGAATGGGAATCCATAAATTTTAAAAAATAGTACGCCTGCCAGATGCTCAACTAGGAATCCAAAAGCGTTATCAATTTTACCTAAACTGCCAGACATGTAGTCTCCTTAATGAATATTATGAAAATTGGATTAAAATTTGGTGGGAGATAATAAGAACTTTAGAGTTCTTTAAGCAATGGTAAACAAAAATGGGACCCAAAGATCCCGCTTTAATATAATTTTTATAGTTTGGTTTCGGCCACGGTTTTCTTCACCGCTTCCATAGTTTTAGCCAACTCAGCTTTTTCACTCTCTAATAGATTAAACTCAAGAACTTTTTCAACACCACCAGAACCGATTACGGTGGGTA
>JABHHG010000126.1 GCA_018671635.1 Fidelibacterota bacterium
GAGGCTCAACTTAAAGCAAATGTGAGTTCAGCTACTGATAGCGAAACTCCAACCAAGCGAAGATTAGAAAATTCACATGTAAATGTAGGCCTGAAGGTAGTTAGGCGTGCAACGGATGCTGAAAAAGAAAGCCTCCTGAAGCAAAAGGAAAATGAGAAGCGGCGAAAAGAAGATAAGAAAAAGAAGAAAGAGGCACCAAAAGTCAAAGTTGATGAAAGCCCAATTAAGACTACTGATGTAGCTGCAAAGCCAAGAAAGCTAAAGAAAATAGATTTGTCTGCTATTGCAGATAGGATAAATCAGTCTAAACGTGGACCAAATAAGGGTAAGGATGTTCCTGCTGGTAAAGCCGGCACAAAACAACCGCTTCCTCAATTTGGTAGAAAAGGGGCTAAAAAGAAGCCGAAGAAGAAGGAAAAAGTTGCCACTGAAGAGGTGGTCGCCAACACTAATATTATCAAATTACCTGAATTTACAACTGTTGACGAACTTGCCCAATCAATGAATATCAAGGTTCAAGAAGTTATTGTGTCTTGTATGGGGCTTGGAATGATGGTATCGATTAATCAAAGGCTTGACATGGAGTCTATGATTATGGTTGCAGATGAATTTGATTTTGAAATTGAAACGTTAGAAGAATATGTCGAAGAGTCTACTGAGATTCAGGATACTCAAGAAGATATTGACAATGCTAAGCCTCGAGCTGCTGTAGTTACCGTTATGGGGCATGTCGATCATGGTAAGACATCATTATTAGATTACATTAGAAATGAAAATGTAGTTGCTGGTGAGTCTGGTGGTATTACACAGCATATTGGTGCGTATGAAGTCACATTGAAGGATGACTCTAAAATGACATTCTTGGATACTCCGGGGCATGCTGCATTTACAGCAATGAGGTCGCGTGGTGCTCAAGTTACAGATATTGTAGTGGTGATTGTAGCTGCAGATGATAGTGTTATGCCGCAAACTATTGAGGCGATTGATCATGCAAAAGCCGCATCAGTTCCAATTATAATTGCTATAAATAAAGTTGATTTGCCAGCAGCAAATGTTGATAATATTAAGAAAAAATTATCCGAGAAAAATGTTCTAGTTGAGGATTGGGGCGGAAAATATCAGTGCCAAGAAATTTCAGCTAAGTCTGGAATTGGGATCGATGAGCTATTGGAAAAAATTCAATTAGAAGCTGAAGTTCTTGATTTAAAGGCAAATAGTGATACCTTTGCACGAGGGGTTGTTGTTGAATCGAGGTTAGATAAAGGTTTAGGTGCAATTGCTACAGTATTGATTCAAAAGGGTACAATGAAGCGTGGTGATATCTTTGTATGTGGAACTCAATCTACACGTGTTCGTGCCATGTTAAATGAGAGAGGGAATCGTATAACTCAAGCCCTTCCATCTGACCCCGTACAAGTTTTAGGGTTTACAGAAGTACCTAATGCAGGGGATATACTTACCGTATTTGGAGATGAAAAAGAGGCTAAGCGAATTGCTCAAGAGCGATCACAAATTAAACGTGAAGCTGAACAGCGACGATTTAGAAAACTAACCCTTGACCAAATCGGTAAGCAAATTTCAGCTGGAGCAATACAAGAACTTGATATAATAATCAAGGGTGACGTGGATGGCTCAATTGAGGCATTAAGCGATTCACTTATGGGTCTTTCGGGTGAAGAAGTTTCAGTTAAAATAATCCATAGATCTGTGGGAATGATTACTGAAAATGATGTGAATCTTGCTGGAACATCTGGGGCTATCATTATTGCATTTAATGTAAATGCCTCTGTTGAGGCAAAATCAAGGGCCAAATCTCTTGGCGTAGATATTCGTCAATATTCAATTATCTATGAAGCTATTAATGAAGTTAAGCTTGCATTAGAGGGACTTCTTGAACCTGAAGAGGTGGAAGAGGCTCTTGGATATGCTGAAGTTAGGGATATGTTTAAAATACCTAAGTTGGGATTAATTGCAGGTTGCTCTATCCAAAAGGGTAAAGTGATTCGAAATGCATTATTGCGGGTGAAGCGTAACGATGAAGTCCTACACGAAGGAAAATTAACCTCCCTTAAGCGATTTAAAGATGATGTAAATGAAGTGCTAGAAGGTTTTGAATGTGGTATTGGCGTTCATGGGTTTACTGCATTCGAGGCAGGAGATATTATAGAGGTGTACGAAATTAAAGAAATCAAGCGGTCACTTGCATAATCTATGTTTAGCAAAAAGCCATATAAGCGCTCTGAAAGAATGTCAGATGAAATTCGAAGTATTTTGGGAACTATATTTATTTCAGATATCCAAATAGAGGATTCTGGGCTACTTACCGTTTCAAACGTAGAGGTGACTTCTGACCTGCGATTGGCAAAGGTTTTTATTAGTTTGTTAAATTCAAAGAAATCACCTGATGAAGTAATAAACTATTTGAAGCATAATAGAAAAGTTATTAGATATCATTTGGGAAATAAATTGAATGCTAAATTTGTACCTGATTTACGATTCTATTATGATGATTCATTAAAGAAAGCTGAAAAGATTGGTAAATTGTTAACCAAAATTCGAAAGAATGAAAATTTAGACAATTCATAATGGATGCCATTTTAAATGTGTGGAAGCCTATTGGTTGGACTTCATTTGATGTAGTAAAAAAAATTAAAGGTTACGTTAAGCCATCTAAGGTTGGACATGCAGGTACTTTGGACCCTTTCGCTGAGGGTGTTTTAGTAATTTGCATCGGGAAAATGACTAAAAAAGTTGAATCCCTCATGGATCATGAAAAAGAGTATGTTGCCACTATACAATTGGGTAGTGAAACGGATACGCTGGATACTGAGGGAAAAGTAGTAAAGGAGGCTGAAATTCCCCTTCTATCAGATGAAAAGATTGAAGCTATTTTAAATACTTTCTTAGGTGAAAGTGATCAAATTCCACCAATGTACTCAGCATTGAAAGTTAACGGAAAGCGATTATATAAATTGGCCCGAGAAGGAAAAGTAATTGAGCGTCAGCCACGCAAAATTACTATTAATGAAATAGAGCTTTTAGAAAATAATATAGATTCTTTGAAAATCCGCGTTAAATGTGGGCGCGGTACATATATTCGAGTATTGGCGAGTGATATTGCAAATGCAATGAATACAGTTGGTTTTTTGAAATCGTTGGTTCGTACTCAGGTTGGCGAGTTTAGGCAAGAAGATTCAATTCTTGTAGAAAATGTTGCTGAATGGTTGTCTGCAACCGCGTAAACGATATCCCCAAAATAGACCAATCTGCATTAACGATTGGCAGTTTTGATGGAATTCATTGTGGGCATTTAGAAATCTTAAAAAAGCTTGAAGTTTTATCTTCTGAAAATAAGTCAACATCAGTGGTAATTACGTTTGACCCTCATCCTAAAACTATTTTGAGGTCAGATTTATTAGAAGATAAGTTTCTCATCACAACTTTAGATAAGAAAATTGAAATTTTTGAACTGCATGGAGTTGATTGCTTGTTGGTACTTCCATTTGATGAAAAATTGGCTAACATTGAAGCAAAAATATTTTTGGAAAATATTATAGTTAAGTACTTCAATCCTCATGATATTGTAGTTGGATACGATCATCATTTTGGGCATAATAGAACTGGTGATATTAACTTATTAGAATCATATTCTGAATCATATGCCTTTACTGTGCATCAAGTTGAGCAAATAGGGGTTGATGGAATTCCAGTATCTAGTTCAGAAATTAGAAATGCATTAACGTCTGAAAATATACATGATGCAAATCTATTTCTTGGCTGGAATTATGAGCTAAAGGGTATTGTAGAAAAAGGTGAAGGACTTGGTAAGACTATTGGTTTTCCCACTGCGAATGTCCGTCCCATTGAGTTACATCAAATAATACCTTCAAATGGTGTTTATGGAGTAGATGTGGCTATTAATGGAGAAGAGTTTTCTGGTATGTGTAATATCGGAAATAGACCAACGGTAAATGGCTCAGATGATAGAATTGAGGTTAATATTTTTTCAAATGAAAGTTTAAATCTCTATTCAAAAGAAATTACATTGATATTCAAAGAATATTTAAGAAGTGAGAAGAAATTTTCTTCCATCGATGAATTAAAAGCGCAGTTAAAAATAGATAAAAAGCGCTGCTTAGAAATTAATTAGAATGATAAAAGGAGTAAAAACATGTCAATAACAAAAGAACGTGTTGAAGAGTTAGTAAAGGAATTTGGTGGTGATGATAAAAATACAGGAGCACCAGAAGTTCAAATCGCAATAACAACGGATAAGATACGGAATATCACCGAGCATCTAAAGATCAATAAAAAAGATCATAGTGGTCGCAGAGGTTTGATAATTCTAGTTGCTCAGAGGAGAAAACTATTGAATTATGTAAAAAAAACTGGCGTTGGCCGATATAAAGAAATTATTGAAAAA
>JABHHG010000172.1 GCA_018671635.1 Fidelibacterota bacterium
GAGAAATCACGCTGGTTTATTTTAAATAGAATACAATCTTGGTTAGCAGTTGCATCTGCGGAACGGGGTTCGCCATCTAAAATTGCCATTTCACCAAAACATGCACCCTCACTCATTTCAACAATTGTTTTACTCCCTCGATGAATACGAACTTTACCTTTGGCAATTACCAACATATGGTCTCCAAAATCACCCTCATTAAAAATAGTTTCTCCTTCTAAAAACTCAACTTCTTTGGTAATTTGACTGACATGATATAATATCTTACTGGGAATATTTGAGAATAAATCAATTTTTTTCAATGTGGTGATTTTCTCGAGCATGGTATACATCGTTTCGTCCTCCTGAAGTTTAATATAATTTTTAATTTTGCCAAAAATAGGGTTTTGGTTGAATCTTCGCATATCAATCACATCATCAGCAATAATATTTGGTTCAAGGTTTTCCCAATTAATGCTGTCAGAAATTATATTTCCTTCACCTTCCTTAGCAATTAAATAGGATGTTATAGCCTGTAACCAATCATCATTTGAATCATATAAATCTTTGCATTGATTGTGTAATTCAGTATTTAACTTATAAAATTTATTACCAATATCAAATTTTTCAACACTTAATTCAATTTCAATAATTGGCACTAAAACTGAAGAAATTGAATTAGGTAATTTATGCTCAATGATTTCAATAATAAATGGCACCTGAGAATCTTTATTTTTAATACTATGGATGTATGAATTAATGGGCTCATTTGGTAATAAAATACATGCAAATCTAAATAGGCATTCCACTTCTTCAAACTCTTTATATTTGAAATAATCTTTAATAAAATCATCTTTAGCTAAAAACGTATCTTCATAAATAAATGCAATATTCTGAAAAATTATTCCAGCTATTTCTCTTGATTTGTTAATAATAATATCCTGATCAATAAAAAATGAATACTCTTGTTTTGAATCTGAAATCACATTTGAAATTTCAATTAACAAATCCCCTGAACCTACTGAAACCAATTTTTCGATAAGTGGTTTTACTTGCTCATTTTCAATCATGACTAATAATTGTGGAATCCCCTTTAATGATTCGAAATTATCCATATTTTTGTTAATATATTCCTCTATGAATGGAATCAACTTATCTAAATCAATTTTTATGACTTCATTAATAATTGCCATTTTAAACTGAGGATCATTTAATGATTTAAAAATTAATTTGATTAAATGGGGATGTTTGGATAAATCAACCTTTTTCAAACAAATCAATTGGAGGTGAGCTGATTCTAACTCAAATAATTTATCTAAAAAATCAACTGAATAAATCACATGCTCATCCACATATTGGAGTATTTCTTCAGCTGAGTTTGATTTTAGTATTTGATTTTGAATTTCAATTAATTCAACCAAAACCTTCTGACGTTCAAACAGATTGCATAATGTGGAAATTTTCACCACTTCATTTTTACTATTAACTAATTTAGAAAATCTATCCATAACTATGTCAGATCGATGCTTCAAAAATTGAATAGCTAAAGGTGCATATTTTTCTTCTGATTCAGATATTTGATGGAGCTCTTCTGTTAAGAATAATTTACTATTTTCCCCAAAATGAGTGATAACTGTATTTCTTACATCTTCATCTTCAAAAGATTTCAAATTATTAATTCTATCAAACCATGGCTCAATATCTTCATTTTTTAATGTGTCTAAAATAAATAATAAGGAGAACTTATCTTTATTCTCCAATTGAGATTCAATTGTGGCCCTAATCGCAGGCAACGAAAAATCAAAGTTTAGTTCACCTGAATCTAATTGGCGACTATCAATTGCATCCCCTACAGCGTCGTAGTAGTATGATTTAGTTTTCAAAACCAATATCATAAATAAAATTGAAAATCCTATAATTAGGAAATATACGGGGGTGCTACCATAATTCAATGCGGACAAGCCAATTATCAAAAACGCTGATAATGACTGAATGATAGATTTTACGGTTGCATTAAAAAATGGCTTTGTAAACTTTTTCTTCTTTGGTGAAATGGGTAACCATATTAACTCCATAGTGGTTCCGAGCATGGTGGGTTTAATCACTTGATCAACACCCTTTATTAGCGACAAAACAATAAATGGTGAAAAGAATATAAAAGTTACGCTTCCAACAATGGTAAAAAAAGGATATGATCCAATTCCAGCTGATACCCCAAAGTAAGATAATATTCTTCCCGATAAAAATAATTGAATTAAAATGGAAATAATTCCAGTAATCATATAAAACCTACCAAAAAATGTCATTATTTGAAGTTCAGTAGAAAACTGATTTCCAATTTCAATTTTAAATTGATAATCTACAAATGTAGATAGAGATGCCAAGAGAATAACAATAAATAAAATATGTGTAATAAATGGCTCCATTTTTGAGAATTGAAACCGTGGTACTGCTATTTCTGGTTTATATCCTTTTGAGGAAGAGTGAAGATAGCCTTTTAGCGAAAAAATAAGTATCATACATAATAAAATTCCCATGATCGTAAAAACTATCAATGAACCGCTTCCAAAAGAAATCAAAGTGGGTATTGACATCCCTGTCACAACACCAGACAATGAACCGCCGGCAGTTATCACTCCAAACAAACGTTTGCCTTGTCGACTATTGAATGTATTTGTAGCCAACTCCCAAAACTTCATTCCCATGAGTGCCGTAACTATTTCTACCCATAAATATAAAATTGGAACAAAAAACCCCTCATTAAAAAATACAAACAAGATGGTTCCAATAATAAAACTACTATGTAAAATGAAATTCTGATGGAGTAAACTTTTACCTTTGAGTACTTTTTGAATATACCCAATTCCTTTCCACATAATTAGAGCAGTCAGGATGTACATAAACGGAAGTAAACTTTTATCAAACCGACTCAAGAAAAAAGAATCTCGGACTGTTTTGGATGCAATGACTACACTTACCAAAAAGAATGAATGCAAAAATAAAATAACTGAAGGCTTCAGCTCACTTTTTTTAATTTGCAATATGTGGAGAATTTTGTGCATATATGAAGGTGAAATTTAATTGAGTCATTAGTAAAATCTACACGAATAAAAAAAGGGGCAGAAATTTTTCTGCCCCTTTTAAAACTCTAATGAGATTCTAATTAATTAGTTTGCTCATGATCTTGATCCATCAGTTTATTAGTTCCATCAGGATTACCACTTGAACTATTAACTTGTTTACTGTTACCACCCTTTGGTGATTTTAGTAATTGGTACCATTTACCAACACTTGACTTTTTAGGCCACTTTTTTAAGTTATTACCCAGTTTCTTAGAAAATGATTTTTTATTCACCTTAATAAAACGATGTTTTTTAATCGCATTTTCAAAATGCTTTATATCCCTTTTTTTCAAGCGAGATATTTTCTTTGCACCTAAGTAATCACCAACTGCTTTCTTTTCTGCACTGCTTAGCTTTTTACCCGGTTTTAATATATTATCATTTAGATCTTTACAGATTTGATGATAAGAGTCTTTTGCCAGTTTTACAGATTTCTTAGCGGCATGAATTGGCGAGAATGCAATTGCAGCTACTAGTAGTATGGAGAGTATTTTCATATCTTTTTCCTTTTTCATGAGTTAATTAATGCTATAATAATTAATCATAAATTTATCAATTATATATAACATAAAAAATTGATATTCGTCACATTTCTGTATTTAAAATAATATTAACCAATATCACAATATCAAGTATATTTAATGATTGATCTTGGTTGAGATCACCACAATCGTTCATGACTTCTGATAATACTAAATTTACCATGAGCACTACATCTAAAATATTCAATATAAAATCACCATTAATATCACCGGGACTGCACTCATTCTCAAAATTATCATTAAACACATAATTTATAACATTCAATAATTGAGCATCCTTATCGCCAGAAAATTCCCAGAACATACCCCCACCCAAATTTTCACTCATGATGTATTCAGCCTTTGCTTGAATTGATGCCTCATCATCATAACTAATCATAATCTGTGTCGTTGGATTATATAACCAAGGTACTTTTGCCTCATCATGCCAAAACCGTTCATATCCTGCCAAGGCAATATAGTTTTGATCTAAATCCCAATAATCATAAAAACCATCTTCCCAAGTGCCATCATTAGCCGCCCCATTATATTGGGCATATAAGCCGTTATTTATATTTTCAACATTTCCATATGCCCGACCATAAAATGCCAATCCTGCATTTAATTTTTCTCTGGGCACTCCGCGAATGATATAGTTTTGCACCGATGCGGCTAAGTTAAAATTTGATGCATAGGGTTCGGGTGATGTATCATTATTGGATGTGAATAATGGCGAATTAAAATTAGTCCCGGGATCTCCTTCACCTCCCCATGGACCATGAAAATCATAACTCATTATATTAATCCAATCTAAATACTGTACTAATGAATCTAAAGCTAGATTATCCATATAATTAGGATTCGCTGAAGATGCAATGGTAAGCAAATATTCCTGGCCATTTATAGCGGTTTGTTCATCTAACAATTCTCTCATTCGTTGGACTAATGCCACCAAATGGATGTCATCATCTGGGTCATGATTGTTTCCGCCTAAACCCCCTTCAACTGGATATTCCCAATCCAAATCGATACCATCAAATCCATATTCTAAAATAAAATCAACACATGATTGGGCAAATATTTCTCGAGAGGTTTCGGTCATGGCAACATCAGAAAAATAGGCTGACCATGTCCAACCTCCAATTGAAATCATTGTTTTCGAATGTGGATTATCTTCCTTCAATAATTGTAATTGATGAAAGCTACCTCGCAAACATCCTGCATCCCAACAATCACCGGGATATGCCTTATCAATATCCGCATAGGGGTCACCCAATTCTATCGTTCCCGAATTGGGATTTATATTAGCGAAAGCATAATTAATCACATTTATTTTTTCCACAGGAATATCCATTATATGATAGTTACGACCATAAATTCCCCAAGAGACAAAATAGCCAATAATATTTTTATCAAAGGTTACCCCTTGATTTTCAGAAAAATCATTTAAAATTGTTGAAAACTCAAATGGATCTTGTAGTATGCTACTGCAACTTATATCCACATGTTCAATAACTCCGTCTTCACATTGCTGATCTCTATTTGAAGACCACATTGATAACATTCCTAAATTTTGATCTAATCCAAATTGCCGCAGCTGTTCTGCATCTTCTAATTCAAAAATTTCCTCCGTAACATCATTCATGCCAATCATTGGGGTAACACCAATCATATTCCAGATTTCATCATCCGTTTTAGAGATGCCAGCATCAGAATAAATTTCTGACAACTGACCATGTAGAGAGGTGGCGGACTGAATTGCGTACTCACCCATTTGGCCTTCAGGATTAGGTGCCGCTTGATATCCATAATCCATAGCCATAACATTCACGCCGGATAATTCTACCCCATACGCTATTGCTTGTTCAACCACATAATAACCATCCGTTGTCAAGCCTACGGGCAATACGGGAAGTGTGTACCAAATATTTATTGGGCGATTTTCACTCTCCATGAAATTCTGAACTTGTGCAATTGCCAGTGAACGGCGAATTGTGGCGTCATTATCCAATACCCAAATTCCCTCAATATCAAAATCTAAATGAGTCAAATCATATGCATCAATAATGGATTGATACTGGACTACTAAATCTTCAACATTTGTACATGCAGATGCCAATGGTGTATTTGCCGCACCTCCAATAGAGGGTATCACATCACCGCCCAAATTTCTAAGTTCACCAATTTTATTATCTTCGATGAGCGGAAACATAAAATCATGGGCATATGTCCAGCCATCTAAACCAAAAAATCCGCCCCAACTGGCCTCGCATGCATCACCCGTTTTGTCAACTATAAATCCCAATGCATAATGTTTTACACCCGTTTCAATTGAATTTCCTGAAATATCAAATGGAGGCCAACCGGTAGCATCCACAAATGGGGCAAAAAACCGACTCCCCCAATCGGGGTCACCATGCCCAACATCCCCAGGTTCAGTATTTCCGCCTCCGTCTGAGGCTGAAACTGAAATGGATATGGCATTACTACTATTACATAATTCATCCACACCCTCGCCATTGCATAATTGTACCACTAATGAATATTCACCAGTAAGTGCATACTCAATATTATAACTACCATTTTGGGCATTGGGTGTGTCAGAAACTAATAAGGTCTCAAACAGGGATTCAGTA
>JABHHG010000119.1 GCA_018671635.1 Fidelibacterota bacterium
ATATTTAGAAATTTATAATGCTACAGATGATGATGTTGATCTTGGTAGTTATTCATTATCGAGTTGCTCAAATGGATGTGATGATGGTGTATCATGGGATTATCCTGATAATGTCAGTTTTGATGTAGGCACTATTTTAGCCGCTGGTGATGTTTATGTAGTGTGTCATGGTTCATCTGATGATTTGATTTTGGCAGAATGTGATCAAACATTTACTTATCTCAGCAATGGTGATGATGTATTTGGGCTGACTCAAATTGGTTCTGGTATTCTGTTAGATATAATTGGAACTATTGGTGATGATCCTGGCTCCGGTTGGGAAGTTGCTGGTGTTAACAACGCAACTAAAGATCATACTCTTGTTCGTGACTCTTCTGTCACATCTGGAAATGGTGGTGATTGGGCTGCATCAGCTGGGGATGCTGATGGTTCAGAATGGGTAGTTTTTGATCAAAATATTTGGACATATTTAGGAAGTCACCCTCATAACTTAGTATCCACATGCAATGATGATACGGCCTGTAATTTTGGGGAGGATGACGATTGTTCTTACCCAATGCAAGGCTATGACTGTGATGGCAATCCATATATTGAGGTTACATTTCAGGTAGATATGGCAGATCAGACAGTAGATACAGAAGGCTATGGCCTTGATCTGTACCTAGATGATCCTTATGGATACCATGATATGAGTGATGATGATGGTGATGGTGTTTGGTCAGTCACCTTAACACTTGCAGGGAACACTGAGTATCATTATAAATTCAAAAATGGCGAAGTTTGGGAAAATAATTTTAATGATTTTGGCTGTGGGGCAGGTGATGAATATGGGAATCGTTTCATCGTTGTAGGTGACGTTGATACTCAAGCGGGACCATTCTGTTTTAATAGCTGTTCGGAATGTGTTACTCCATGTTCCCCAGGTGATGTGAATGGAGATATTTCACTTGATGTTTTAGATGTTGTTATAATTGTGAACTATATCTTGGAAAATGCTGATTATAATGATTGTGCAGATTTTAATGGTGATGGCACTGTGAATGTGCTTGATATTGTTGCTATTGTAAATGGAATCTTAAATGGAAGAATATCTGATGCAACAAAAGCTCAGTTGATTAAAAATGACAATCAATTAATGCTATTAGCAGATGGATTCATTGGCGCAGTTCAGTTAGAATTACGTCATAATTCTGATTTTGAAATTGAGTTAACTAATGATGCAATGGTAGCAGAGTACCGTACGGTTGATAATACCACTCGAATAATCATTGTTGCTCCTGAGTCAGATCTTTTATTTGATTCATCAGGTGACTATGAAATTGTAGATATGATTGTGGCAGATTCAGGCTCAGAAATTGAAACCATAGTTCTGAATCATCCTGGTAGACCTAGTTGTAAGCGATGTAAATCATTTAAGCTCAGTTCAGCATATCCAAATCCATTTAATCCAAGTACTACTATTAATCTTCATGTAGAGAATGAAGGATTAGTTAAAGTGAGTGTATTAAACATGGCGGGTAAAGAAGTGGCACAGCTTTCAAATGAATTCGTAGAAGCTGGGGATCATTCAATGACATGGGTTGCAGATGTCTATCCTTCTGGGGTCTATCTTATTCGTGCGAATATGATGGGCGAAACATCTGTTCAGAAAGTAATCTTATTAAAATAAGTATATTTTAACTTCCAATTAACCCCGTAAAGCATTCTGCCTTGCGGGGTTTTTTTTTCTAATTAAGACATTTAATATCCGTAAATTTATTCTCAGTTTTAACCACTAAAATGGAGTTTTTCATGAAACGTATTTTACTTCCACTACTTTTTCTCTCATTCCTTTTTTCACAAGATATGTGGATCAATGAGATTCATTATGATAATTATGGTACAGATGAAGGTGAATTTATCGAAATTGTGGCATCTGCTTCGATGAGTATTGCTTCAGCCGCGGTTACTTTGTATAATGGTAATAATGGTTCTGCATATAATGATGTTTCTTTAAGTGAATTTACTCAGGGCTCCACTCAAGATGGATATACATTTTATTATTATTCATTCCCATCAAATGGTATTCAAAATGGCCCACCTGATGCTATCTCTCTGGAAAATGGTAGTGTAGTAATCCAATTTATTAGTTATGAAGGAACCATGACTGCATTTGACGGTGCAGCAAATGGTATGAGTAGCATTGATATTGGTGTAAGTGAGCCAGGTGAAATTGGTGAATCGCTACAGCTTCAAGGCATAGGAACATCATATGACTCATTTAGTTGGGTAGGACCAATCCCTGCTACAATGGGTTCAATAAATACAAATCAAATCCTGGGTAATTCGGGTACCATTTATGGATGTATAGACCCAACTGCAGTAAACTATAATCCTGCCGCAACCGATGATGATGGAAGCTGTCTTTATGCCACAGAGATGTCAATTTATGATATTCAATATACAACAGTACAAGGCGATTACTGTTATGAATCAGCATCAGTAGGACAATATGCAATTACCACTGGGATTGTAACCGCAGTAGTTCCTGGAAACCCAACATTCTATATTCAAGATTTTACTTCAGATACGTATGCTGGTATATATATTTTTGATAATAGTTTTACTCCCGTTGTGGGTGATGAAGTCACGGTGTCGGGTACGGTAAATGAGTATTATAGTTTTACACAATTAATTGATTTAACCAGCTATACAGTTAATTCAAGTGGAAATGAAATTACAGCAAAAGATATAACTACAGGTGAATTAGCTAATGGGTGTACAGAGTCGGGTGAATCATTAGAAGGGATGTTAGTAAGAGTTTCAAATGTTGAGATAACACAGGTTGATTTAACTTATAATGAATGGTATGTGGATGATGGCTCTGGGCCATGCCAGATTGATGATGGTGGAAGTTCTTCAATGTTCGATGGAGTATTTCCAGCACCTAATGTGGGCGATTCATTTCCTGGTATTACGGGAGTTGTAGATTATAGTTATAGTGTCTTCGGGATTTTACCTCGATTTGGTTCAGATTTTGAAATAGATAATACATTACCCTTTGCTGATGCTGGTGATGATGTATCCGTTTCTCCTGGTGGTGAAGTTACTTTAGATGGTTCAGGTAGCTATGATGGTAATGGTAGTATTATTTCTTAC
>JABHHG010000173.1 GCA_018671635.1 Fidelibacterota bacterium
GTTACCATGACGTCGAGCCAATGCCATTACACAACCGGCAATAAGCATTGCTCCACCGGTATCATTGATGAATGCAAACCAAGGCGTATCGAATCCAGGCAAGTATTCTAACAACCAACCTCGAGCGGTGAAAAAGTCAACAGTGGTGGCGAAAAGGAGTTCTAAAAATCCCCAACCCATAAAAAAGTGCATGATTGAGGCATACGTAAAACGTTTGGAAAAGACCATTCGTTGGCCGGCCCCAAAACTGAGCGCATTATAAATTTGTGCGGAGAAATTTAAGGGGCGGTAATCTTCTGCCCTACCAATATTGACAGTAAATAATCGACGGAGATTGTATGCCATATAGAACATGGCGATAAATGCAAGAATGTAAAATAATCCAGATACATGATGTACGTTCTCAGTCACTTTAACTCCTTAATTGTCCATTATCTGAGCATGTTTATGATTTGTAATCCTTAATGGATTGGGAAAGTTTTGGCAAAATTTCAAATAAATCAGCAACCACACCATAGTCTGCAATTTCAAAAATAGGTGCATTGGGGTCTTTATTAATGGCCACGATATTATCTGAGCCTTTCATTCCCACTTGGTGTTGAATAGCACCAGAAATTCCCACCGCTAAATACATTTTAGGGGTTACTACTTGTCCTGATGACCCAATTTGTCTCTCGTGAGGAAGCCATCCATAGTCAACCACAGGCCGAGATGAACCAAGTTCTGCGCCCAAGGATTCTTTTAAATCTTTCACTAAGGGAATATTTTCTTCTTTACCAATTCCACGCCCCACAGAAACTACAACTTCAGCACGGGTTAAGTCCACACCACCTTTAGATTCTTTGAATCTCTCCCCAGGGCGAATAGTGGCTGGAACAGAAGATAAATCTACATCCATAGTTCGTGCCGCTGCAGAACCAGTTTCAACAGAATCAGCTCTAAATGCACCAGATTGGAAGGACATGAGAACCAATCCCTCAGCCGAAATATTAGTATTAATTTTACCTTGATAGACTTGGCGGATTCCCGTGAGTCCTGTCGAACCATCAGCATCCACACAATCAGAAATAAATGGAGCATTAAGTCGTGCACTTAATCGAGGCGCCCAATCACGCACTTGGTATGTGTGTCCAAAAACAACCACGTTTGCAGAAACATCTGCAATGACTTGCTCCATGGCAGCGGTAAAATGGAGGGGGCTATATGTGTTCAGCCCATCATGACTCACCGTAATAACTTCAGAAATATTATATCCAGTCAATTTTTCAGTGAGGCTGGAATCAAGACAAACGGCCATAACTTCACCACTCAATTCTGCCGCAAATTTTTGTGCACCAGCTAATGCTTCTATTGAATTACGCCCGATAGAATCGCCGTCTCTTTGTATATAAACTAAAATTTTCA
Organism: Fidelibacterota bacterium; assembly: GCA_018671635.1. Classification (GTDB taxonomy): domain Bacteria; phylum Fidelibacterota; class Marinisomatia; order SCGC-AAA003-L08; family D37C17; genus JABHHG01. The sequence continues at coordinate 1,405 of JABHHG010000173.1, forward strand.
TCATTCGTCCTATAAAACTTTTATATCATTTGCAAAAATATCAACCAATTTTGAAACTATTTCATCGGTGGTTCCATCCACATAAACCGTTTCTTTGGTTTTTTCGGGGATGTACATTTTTGTAGTGGATGTTTGTGGCGTGAGGTTTAGTCCTAAATCCTCAGCAGATTTGGTATCGATAGTTTTCTTCTTCATCATCATGATACCGCGAAGTGATGCATATCGAGGCGTATTAATACCCGATTGAATGGTAAGGGATGCCGGAAAGTCTAACTCAGTCCACTGGAACCATCCACTTTCCAACTCACGTTTTGCCTTAATTACAGAATCGCCTACCATCTCAGTTTCCATAACTAATGATGCATGAGATGTATTCAAATGTTCTGCGATGAGGAGTCCTAATTGACCATTACCTACATCATCAGATTGAAGTCCTGAGAATATAAGATCCAAATTTTCATCTTTTAATGCGGCTGCAAAAACTTTAGAAAGGGAGAGAATATCTAGATTGTCGAATGCATCATCCCGAAGAAAAAGACCTCTGTCCGCACCTTTTGATAATGCATCTTTTACCACTTGTAAAGATGAATCGGCCCCAAGTGTACAGACTACCACTTCACCACCGTGGGCTTCTTTGAGAAGTAATGCCTCTTCAAGGGCATAGCTATCAGATTCGTTAGTTACAAAGGTTAAGTCAGAAGTGTCGATTCCAAGGCCAGTTGCATTAATTTTTAATGCGGCATCTTTATCCGGAACCTGCTTCATGAGAACACAGATTTTCATTCAAGAACTCCAAAAGTAAATAAAATTGTGGGTTATTAATAATTGTACACTTGATATTATACTGGAAAAACAGTAAAATATAAGAGGAGAATTTATAACAAGTTCACATCTTGATACATTAAATATTTCCGTTTTTTATGTAGGTAGATTTAAGTTTCAACCGTTTACCATGGGCACATATTGACTAAACATATAATAATTTCATTAATTATATTCACAATTTCATTCTCTGGACAGAATGAAACCCTTGATTTTCAGAATACTGAATCCACTAAATCAATTAAGATTTCAAAGATTCTCTCCCCGCCTATTATTGATGGATTACTGGAAGATGCAGCTTGGTTTGATGTTCCCAATATTTCTGATTTTATTCAAGATGAGCCCTATAATATGGCCGTTCCCACTGAGAAAACTGAAGTCAAAATTGCCTATGATGAACATTCCATATATATAGCAGCAAGATTATTTGATGTTTTCCCGAAAGAAATAACCAAACACATGGGCAGAAGAGATGGATGGCGAAAAGTGATGATGTCAGATTGGTTTAGTATCGAAATTGATTCGTATCATGACCACCAAACCGCATTTGAGTTCTTGGTAAATTCAATGGGTGTTCAGTTTGATGATATGGTCTTTGACGACAGCTATCGAAATACTGAATGGAATGCTGTATGGGAGGCTGAGGTATCATTTGATGAGCATGGATGGAATTTAGAAATGAGGATCCCATTTTCAGTCTTAAGATTTTCAAATGATTCTGAAATAACCATGGGGATAAATTTAAATCGTTACATTCAGCGAAAAAATGAACTTATGTCGTGGGTGGTGTTTCCACGTGGGCAAGCTGGGATCGCTTCAAAATTTGGACATTTAGAAGGAATCTCTGGATTAGAAAATCAGAAGAAAACATTGATGATATCTCCGTACGTTACTCAAGGAATATTTAATAAAAACAATCATATTCTATCTGACCCAGACAAAACAGACCCAACGGATAAATATAATGAACCAAAGTGGGGCAATGAGTTTAGGCTAGGCTTAGATATTAAATATTTAATTACTCAGGATATTGTTAATGATATAGCTTTAAATCCTGATTATGGCCAAATTGAAGCTGACCCTGCGGATATTAATATCAGTTATTTTGAGACATATTTTGTTGAGAAGCGACCCTTTTTCATGGAGAATTCAACTCTTTTTGATACCCCTATTGAAGTTTTTTATTCTCGAAGAATAGGAACTAATAGAGACTACATCATGGGGAATTGGCAAACTCAAATGAATTCGATTGTAAAATATGCTGGAAAAATATCTGGGAAAAATAAAAATGGATTATCATTTGGAGTAATTACTGCAGTAACAAACGATACAACTCCTTCTTGGACTGAAGTCAATTCAAATTCAAATTTTTTAGTTGGCAGATTAACACAAGATTTATTTGAAGGGAATTCATACATTGGATTTTTATCAACTATTTATAATGATTCTACGGAAACTGATTATGTGAATTCTATAGATATGCTTTCATATTTTTGGGATAATCAATTAGTATTAGATTGGCAGATTATGAATTCACAATCTGATGATGAATCACATTCAGCCGATTATAATGGTATAGAGGGGGAATCGGGAAATGGATTATCTTTTGAGATGAACTATAATCCAAATACAAGTGGTTTTTATAGCTTCCTTGATATGGAGTATTTCGATAGGACTTTAAATATTAATGATGTAGGCTACCTATATCGAAATAATCTTAAAAAAATTCAAGGTGGAGTTGGAGTATATTGGTCTGAATTAGATTTACCATTTCCCATATTAGAAGGAAAGGTGAATTTAAAGTTCAATAAAATGAGTAATCTTGATAATTTAGTTTTAAGTAATTCTTTGGAGTTCAACTCTACTATTACATTAGATAATTTATGGTATATGGGAGGTGGATTTAATTATTTAGATGAACATAATGAAGATTTGCTATTGTATGATTATTATAGTGAAAATATGGATAAAAAAGATCGGTTAGGCCCTCCCATTATGATTCCGGAGGGAAGTGAAATAGATATTTATATGGGGAATGATCCCAATCAAAAGTATATATTTAATACGAGTGCATTAATATGGAAGAATGATTATGAAGATGGTAGGTCACAATCTATTGTATTTGGGTTAAGTCCCAGTGAATATATTGATTTCAATTTTGAGTATATACAATCTACTTCAAAAGAAAAGTATAGATGGCTTGAAATTAACCCTAATCGTGTGGATGTACTGGAGTATATTTTTGCCGCTTCAGATAATCAATTACAAAAGTATATTTATGAGATCAATTATATTCATAATCGAAAGACCAGTATTCAATTATATGGTGAGTATTATATCAATTATAATGAGTTGGGACAATTCTATAAATATCAAGATACAATAGATTCTTATGAGGAAGTAGACGAGTCTAGTATTTATAATACGTACAAAAATACAATTGATGATGAAAGTCTAAGTCTAAGTCCACAAGATCATGTATATCATTATACAAAAGATCATATCCTCAACATCAATTTAGTGCTGAATTATGAATTTAGGCCAGGATCAAATATATATATGGTGTATTCTGTTTACCGAGATGTGGTGGGAAAACGAATGGGGAGTTTTTCAGAGTTTTTAAAATATGTACCCAGTGAAACCGATTTGGCAGAGGTGAAGTTTACCCAATCGCTATATTTAAAAGTGGATTATTGGTTCGATTTCCCCATATCCCACATTCATCAATAATTAGTCGCGGGTGAAAATTTTCACCGTGGCACAGGGTTCACCATATAAAATATGTTGTGCATATTGAGATAGTTGGGCTGTAATAATTAAATAGGCCCATGTGGGTACAGGAACAGATGTGCATCCCTTTATGAGTACCCGTTTATCGTTATAATCGGACCAATTAATTTCACTCACTAATTGACGAAATGGTTTTTCTTTTAATATTCCATCGGTAAGAAAATTATCTAAGTAAATGGTCTCCATTATTCCCAAGAACCTTCTTCTTTTGCAGGATTTTCAGGTTTTTCACTTGATGCAGGAAAACCCAATTTAACTCTAGCTTCATCACTCATCATTTCAGCGGCCCATGGTGGGTCAAA
>JABHHG010000174.1 GCA_018671635.1 Fidelibacterota bacterium
CAACTTTATTTTGATATTCAGATGAAGCCTCAGCAATTTCTCTTTGGAAATAACCCATTTCAATTGCAGGTATTACCCCACCAAAATCATCAATTTTATTAAAGTATTTTTCTGCGGCAGCTTCCATTTGATCTGTCAATGATTCTACATACCATGAACCTCCTAAAGGATCAACTACATTAGTTGCCCCTGTCTCAAAGGCAATCAACTGTTGAGTGCGTAATGCAATTTCAGCAGCCTTTTCTGATGGCAATGCAAGTGTTTCATCCATAGAATTTGTATGCAATGACTGTGTGCCACCCATTACTGCTGCCAAACCCTGAAATGCAGTTCTTGCAATATTAATTTCTGGTTGTTGAGCCGTTAATGAAAATCCAGCGGTTTGAGTATGGAAGCGTAATTTCCATGATCGTGGATTTTTGGCACCATATTTATTCTTTAAACGTTTTGCCCAAATTCGTCTTGCTGCACGAAATTTTGCTACTTCTTCAAAAAAGTCTAAGTGTGAATTAAAGAAGAATGATAATCTTGGTGCAAAATCATCCACATCCAAACCAGCTTCTAAAGCATGTTCTACGTAGGAAAATCCATCTGCAAGGGTAAATGCTAATTCCTGAACTGCAGTTGAACCAGCCTCACGAATATGATATCCACTTACCGATATAGTATTATATTTCGGCATTTTTTCGGTACAATAAGACATCATGTCTGTAATTATACGCATAGATTCGTGCGGTGGGTAAATCCATTCTTTTTGTGCAATAAATTCTTTTAAAATATCATTTTGAAGGGTTCCATTTAACGTGGATATATCGGCACCTTGATTTTCTGCAACCGCAACATAAAAAGCAAATACAATTGCCGCAGGGCCATTTATAGTCATTGAGACACTTACTTCAGAAAGATTAATTCCTTCAAATAATCTTTCCATGTCTTTAATAGAACTGATTGAAACACCACAGTGTCCCACCTCGCCTATTGACATATCATGATCTGCATCATAACCCATTAATGTAGGCATATCAAAGGCAACAGAAAGTCCAGTTTGACCACGTTCTAATAAAAATTTAAACCGCTTATTTGTCTCATCCGGTGACCCATAGCCTGCAAATTGACGCATAGTCCAGAGCTTTCCACGATACAAATTAGGATGGATTCCCCGAGTGTATGGGAATTGACCTGGGAAATTTAAATTTTCAACAAACTGGTCATTTCCCTCAGGATAGTATAAAACATCTACATTTTCTCCAGAGACGGTATCAAAAGAATAGTCACGTTGTGAGGAATTTTCTGATTCTGTCTTCCATAATTTTTCTGCATCAGAAAATTTACTCATTTATTGCTCCCAGAATAACTTCAATATTACTTATAACTCCATTAGCGTTTAGATTTAAGCTATCCAATAACTCCTTGCGTGTGCCGTGCTCAATAAAATTATCTGGAATGCCCATTCTGGAGACATTAATTTGACTGCCTATATCATTGAAATATTCTAAAACTGCAGAGCCAAAACCTCCCGCCAAACAGCCTTCCTCCATTGTGATAATTGCATCATATTTTTTACTTAATGATGATAGCATCGGGGTATCTAGAGGCTTAATGAAACGAGCATTAATCAAGGTTGGGGCAAACCCTACTCCCTTACTAATGAAGTCTAAATTATCTTCAACAATAGCAACCATACTTCCCGTTGCCAAAATGGCAACTTTATCGCCAGAATTGAGCTTCTCCCACTCCCCTATTTTTAGTAATTCTGGAGTTCGAGATTTATCGAAATTTCTAGATGAGCTTTTGGGGTATCGAATTGAAAAGGACTTACGGGAGGCTGTGGCCGTTGCTAATAAGTTTTTAAGCTCATTACCGTCTTTGGGTGCCGTTACGATCATATTAGGAAGCATTCTTAACATAGGAATATCAAAAACTCCATGATGGGTAGGTCCATCGGGGCCTACTAAGCCAGCCCTATCCATGCAATATATGATTGGCAAATCCTGTAAAAGCCCATCGTGAAAAATGCAATCAAATGCTCTTTGTAAAAAGGTTGAGTAAATTGCAACAATTGGTTTTTTCCCTGCGCCAGCAAGTCCAGAGGCATAGGTAACCGCGTGTTCCTCAGCAATTCCAACATCAATATATTTATCTGGAAATTTTTTAGTAAAAGCAGTCATGCCAGTACCAATTTCCATCGCCGCCGTTACACACTCAATGGCATCATCATTTTCAGCTATTTGGGTGATTGATTCCCCGAATGCCTGTGAATAACTAGCAACTGGTTTTTTTGTGTGGGAAACTTTATTTTTACTCCCTGACATGCTATAAAATTTTACAGAATCGGACTCGGCATTTGCTGAACCCTTTCCTTTTTTTGTATATACATGTACAAGCACAGGCGTATTCATTTGCTTTACAGATTCAAAAGTTCTAATTAACTCATCTAAATCATGACCATCTACAGGTCCAATATAACGTAATCCTAATTCTTCAAACAATGCCCCTGGAGTCAGAAAACCTTTTATACCCTCTTCAGTTTTCCTTAAAAATTTTCGGACGAAAGAAGACATGGGGATTTTTCCTGATAAATCCCAAATATCATTCCTAATTCTATTATATGTTGGATTTGTAACGACCCGATTTAAGTATCGAGACAGTGCTCCTACACTCTCAGAAATTGACATGGAATTATCGTTAAGCACAATTGTCATTTGAGTTTTATGGTATCCAAGATTATTAATACCCTCATATGCTAGACCACCAGTCATTGCCCCATCACCAATAATAGAAACAATTTGATCATCTGTTTTATCTTTATCTCGAGCGTGAGCAAAGCCTAATGCAGATGAAATGGAGGTGCTTGCATGACCTGCACCAACAATATCATGTTTACTTTCACTTCGTTTAAGGAAACCACTAATACCATCTTTTTGGCGTAGAGTATGAAATTGATCTCTACGACCGGTTAGAATTTTATGAGCATATGCCTGATGTCCAACGTCCCAAATTATTTTATCTTTTGGTGAATCATAAACATAATGTAGAGCTATTGAAAGATCAACCACCCCTAATGGAGATGAGTAATGCCCCCCGTGCTCCTCGATAACCCTTTTAATATGATTAGCAACTTCACCTGAAAGGTTATCTAAAGCATCTGAATTTAGATTTTTTAAATCTGTTGGGGAATTAATTTGGGAGAGAATATTTTTTTTCATTTTCTTTCACTAGATTTATAAAATATTTATGAATTTGAGTGTCCGATCCAAATTCAGGATGAAAAGATGAGGCTAAATGCTTGCCATCTGAAATAAGTACAATTTCGTCATTAAGCGTGGACAGCA
>JABHHG010000218.1 GCA_018671635.1 Fidelibacterota bacterium
ACCCTGTATAGTCCCAAAGTCTTCTGGGATTAAAATAGTCTCTGAGAAGCATAAAGTAATGGTAAGCAGTAATAATAGTATTTTATACATAGAACGAATATACTAAATAAAATCAATTTATTTCAAGGACAACAGGACAATGGTCCGAACCCATTACTTGGGGCAATATATAGGCATTAGTCATACTTGATTTTAATGTATTTGAAATGCAGAAGTAATCTATCCTCCAGCCCACGTTTCTATCACGAGCACCTGCCATATAGCTCCACCAAGAGTAGTGCCCATTCCCTTCATGAAACGCTCTAAAGGTATCAATGAATCCTGCATCTAAAATATTATCAAAACTGGTACGTTCTTCATCAGTAAATCCTGCATTTCCGGGACGTGATTTTGTAGTTTTATTACTTCCGGGATTTGCCAAATCCAACTCAGTATGTGCCACATTTAAATCACCACAAAAGATAACGGGCTTGCTCTCCTCTAACGATTTCACAAAGTTTAAAAAGTCCACATCCCATTCATGTTGTCGATAGGGTAACCGACTTAAATCACGCTTTGAATTGGGAGTATAAACGGTGACCAAATAATAATCTTCGAATTCTAATGTGATAACCCTACCTTCATTATCATGCTTGGCAATATCCATATCATTGGCAACGGAAATGGGTTTTACTTTCGAGAAAATAGCAGTGCTCGAATATCCCTTTTTCTCAGCAGAATTCCAATATTTGTAGGGGTATTTTTCCAGTTCTAATTCAACTTGTTCTTCATGTGCTTTCGTTTCCTGGATGCAGATAATGTCTGGATCATACTCATCCATAAAATCTAAGAAGCCTTTTTTTATTACGGCACGGATGCCATTAACATTCCACGAAATTATCTTCATTTTCCCCCGATGGTTAATTTTTCTACATTTTCCATAGCTGTTTCATAGAGACCCGTCATATCGATGGATGATTCAATCTCTCTCACTTCTTCTAAATTGGCTCGCGTTTCTGGGTGTATGGGAACAAAGAATGCACAGCAATCTTCATACGGTTCTATGGAAATTTCATAGGTGCCAATTTCTCGGGCACGGTTAATAATATCCTCTTTATTCATTCCTGCCAAGGGTCTAAGAATTGGGCGTTCTACCGCATCGGCAGTAGCTCGCATATTAGACAATGTTTGAGATGCCACCTGCCCCACATTTTCTCCCGTGATGAGTGCAACTGCATCAATTTGTTCGGCAATTTGTTCTGCCATTCTCATCATGGCACGACGGAATAATATCACCCAAAGTTTGCTGGGAGCTGTTTCCATAATCTTTTCTTGAATGGCCAAAAGAGGGATATTGTACAAATCACATTTGATTTGGTAGCCTGCAATCACCTCCAATAATCGTTCTACATTTTTGATAGATTGCCGACTGGTGGCGGGTGCACTATGGAAGTGAACATAAGATAGACTCACACCACGTTTGATCATTTCAAAAGATGAAACGGGTGAATCGATGCCTGAGGAAATGAGGCTGATAGCATGTTCACCTGTACCTACGGGGAGTCCACCATATCCATGAATTTTATCTACGCCGATGTACGCCTTATCATTTACTAATTCAATGACCACATTTAAATCAGCACCCTTTAGTTTGACGCGTTTATTACAAATGGGTTGAAGGTGGGCACCAATTTCTTGGTTTACTTCTTGAGATGTGAATGGAAAGTTTTTGTATTGCCGTTTGGTAGAAACACGAAACGTTTCAAATTTTTTGGTTGCAATGAGTTCAGTAGCCATTGCTTTCATGGCATCCATTTCTGGCTCGACCGAGTGCATTAAATGGGCGTTCATCAAACCCATCACTTTTTTCAGTTCAGTAGCATATTCGTTCCATCGGTTGGCATCCACGCCAAAAATAAAAACACGAGCTGCCTTGGTTTCTACACTGGTAAAGGGGAGGGGTTTAACTTGTGTGCGAACATTTCGTTTAAATACTTTTTCGAACCATCTGCGGTTATCACCTTTGAGAGAAATTTCATGATAGTGAATTAAAATACATGCATTGGGGTTCATTCCTGGCCATCAACCATGAAATGATCAGAAAGCTTATCAAGTGGGATTTCTTCCTGTTCACTTGAGTCCATATTTTTCACCACAGCAATGCCTTTTTCTAATTCATTATCACCTAATATGACTACAAATTGTACACCCAATCGATTGGCTTCTCGCATTTGGGCTTTCATGCTACGTTGGAGGGTTTCACTCACCACAGATACACCATGTTTTTCTCGAATTTCTTCGGCTAAAACGAATCCCTTTTGTGTGGCTTTTTCTCCCAAAGTAAGGAAGTAAATATCAGCCAATGAATGTTCATGTTCACCATCATCCCCAAAGGCAATAAAGAGTCGTTCCATACCGGCGGCAAAGCCAACTGCAGGAGTAGATTTCCCCCCTAATTCTTCAACCAGTTTATCATATCGACCACCACCGCAAAGGGCATCTTGTGCTCCCAAAGTTGATGAGGTTATCTCAAATGTGGTATGGGTATAATAATCCAATCCACGAACTAATTTTCGGTCATGATCATAGGGAATACCCATCTCGTCTAAAATGGCTGTTACTCGTCCAAAATGTGAACGATCATTATCCGTGATATGGTCAAATATAAACGGTGCATTTTTGTCTAAAATTTCTTGGCAAGCGGGATTTTTACAATCGAATAATCGCAATGCATTTTTATCAATTCGGTTTTGGCATGTATTGCATAAAGCAGATTTAACAGAGTTTAGTGCATCCCTAAGAGTGGCCAAATAGGGCTCCCTAATTTCTGCGCTGCCAATACTATTTATTTTCACAGACAGACCTTTGATTCCAAAGGTTTCATAAATCTTATATGCCATAGTAATTACTTCGGCATCTTGCTCGGGATGGGGTGAGCCAATGGCTTCGATTCCAAATTGGTGAAATTCCCGTTGTCGTCCCTTTTGAGGACGTTCACGACGGAAGAGTGAATCAATGTAATAGAGTCGATTCAATGGTCTTAATGTGCCCATTTGATGCTGAATATAGGCGCGCACCACAGGCGCAGTCAACTCTGGTCGAAGGGTTAAATTATCACCGCCTTGGTCGGTCCATGAGTACATTTCTTTTGACACAATATCTGTGTCTTTGCCAATACCTCGGTGGAATAGTTTAGTATCTTCAAAAACAGGGGTACGAATTTCACCATAGCCATGCACCGCCATGAATTGATGGATGATATTTTCAACTTCCCGCCAATGAATTGTATCATGGGGGAGTAAGTCCTTTGTTCCTTTTACACTGCGTATATTATCCATTATTCAAAATCTTCAGAAGATTCATCTTTAATTTCCCACGCATTAATTATGGAAAATATGGATGCGGCATTGGGTGCATCTAAAAATTGGGTGCGAATATCGCCATGATCAATCATGGATCTAAATTTTGAAATAAATTTACGATGTCGGTTAGGCTCATCTAATGGACTGAGCGTAAGCGCAATAAAATGACAGAGTTGTCCATCGGGGGCATTATAGTCAACGCCCTTTTGTGAAATGCCAAACACACATACTAAATCATCAACTTCTGCAGATATGCAATGGGGGTATGCCACACCTCTTCCTGTTGCTGTAGATTGTTTTTTTTCACAGTTTTCTATATCCGTGCATAATTTTGTAGTTGCAGATATATATCCCATTTTTTGCAGGTGGTTTAGTAACTCCTGAATGGCATCATTCTGCTGTGTAGATTTTACAGGGAGAAGGATACTGCCTTCATTCAATATTTCACATAACTTCATGGGGTGGAAAATTTCTCTCAATCATCAGTTTAAAACAAAGATATTTTATTCAAAATTAAATTCCAAAAATACGTTTTGAACCACCGCGAGATTCAATTTTTATATCTTGTAAATCGGGATGCTTCACACTAATATTTAGGAAGAAGCCTTTGCTCCCACCACTGGGCCACCACTTAAAGGTGAACTCCCAACAATGGAGAGGGCGCGAAAGATGAAAACTTTGACTCAACATCTTTTGTTCCAGCACATCAAATCGTGTATTGTAACTCAGCTTCCAGTTTTCACTGAGCATAATTTTTAAATTGGTATTCAACCAAAAGTCATTATTCCAATCATACACATTTTCCTGGTAATCATATTTCTGTTGTTTAGAATATCGCATACTAAAACTGGCCTGCCATAATGAACCTTTCGCCATTTTTGGGGCTAAGTCTGATTCATTCATATCTAATAATTCATCGTCAAAATCGGTGGTATCCACATCAGTAGTAGTGGATTCTTCAAATCCGATAAGACGCTTGCCCGAAATTCTAAATGAGGTGGAGGCATCCATTTTTGTGAGATATGGATTGGTGAGCTGGTCAATTCGTATGCCCTCATCATTGCGCTCATACACATCATGAGTGGCAGAGATATCTAATTTGAGTCCACCCGGAATTGTAGTTTTAAATGTTGATCGAAGAGTTGACCATTTTAGGCTATCAGCCGCTGCATTATATGCAGTTTGCATCTTCCAAGAGAGTAGGTCCACTTTATCAATTTTGTCGTCTTTCCGTATTTTCATTTGAAATAGATTCTGTAAGCTGAGGCCTATATTTTTTTGCTCATTGGTGGATGTTGCCCCTGCAGTGGAACCTGCAAATGGGTCAAATTCATTTCCATCATTATCGGTTAAAATATATTGAGGATCTATACCAATAATTGATTTTGAAAAATCAGGACGATACGAATAACTGAGCGATGGGGTAACCACATGACGAATGGCTTCTGCATTGCCAATGGGAAAGGGAAAAATTCCATATATTTTTGTATTTGCAGATAATGATGCAGAACCGGTAAGTCGCCGATTAAAGGACTCTACCTTCTCATACTTATATATTGGACGTTCTACTGAACCAATATTGATGAAATTATTGTTAGTATCAAGTTCTGGTTCACGGTATTCAAAGACCCAGTCTTCCTTTAAACTAACCCTGGGATTTAACGTTAGCCACCCCAAGAATTTTTGTGGCGCCGATAATGAAATATTATGGTTTATTCCCTTTGTATATGCAGTGGTATCTGCCCATGTTGAATCTGTTGGCGCTGAAAACCCTATCTTTTGATTCCCATTAAAACTGCTGGATGATGACCAATAGAGGGAATTATAGAAATGATCCCCTGCCCCAAATAACGCAGAATGGCCATGGCGAAACGACATATTAGGGAGCGAGCGATTTTTGTAGAAGAAATAATCATCTACAGAAGAAGGTTCCTCTAATTTTTCATCTTCCGCCAGCAAATCATAGGTTTCAGAAAGATTGAGTGAAAGTGAGTTTTTCCATGATGACCAATTTTTTGAATAATTTAGTGATGAGTTTATTTGTTGCTTCAATCGTGTTTCTAAATCATAACCTGTATCTTGGTAATAATTATTACTGGACACATAGGTATAGTTAATACTCAAATTTTGGGTGGGGTCAATTTTGTGGCTGTGTCTCCAACGGAGGTCCCAATTTTGACTGGTTGAGTCAGAAGAAATGGCGCCAATATTATTGGTCCCTTGCAACTTCCGCAAAAATGACATTTTTACATTGCCATTATATTTATATCGTTTTTTATAATTGATGGTACTTCGACTATCCACGCCATGTTCATCGTAAAAACTGAGGAGAAATTTTGCATCCAAATAATCATTGGGTGCCCAAAAATAACCTAAGTGTCGAAGGTATGAGCCCCGACTTGCAGATGCCCCAAAACTGGGCATAATCCAGCCACTTCTTCTTCCCCCACCTTTACTGGGGAATACGGCCAAGGGAATGCCGATGATAGGAATATCATAAATATGTAGCCACAGTGGGCGGGCAATAACTCGATCACCGGGGAGCATTTTCATTTGTTTGCTACCCAAGTAATAATGAGGCTCATCTAAATCACAGGAGGTATAGATACTATTTTTCACATGAACAATATTGGGTTCATCTCTATAAATTTTATCGCCATGATAATAAGAATCATCTAAGGCGGTCTTGCCTTTTTTGATAACCCCATGTTTAGAGTTTAAATCAAATTTGAAATCTTCACCGATAATGGGCGCATCTCGCCCCGTTTTAACAGAGGGTCTTTCCCCATCTTTTTCAGTGGCATCCAATAGACTGGTTTGCCAATCTACATGAATATGCCCTGCCTTCAATATTGAATCTTCATATTTAACGATGGCCTTTTTTTCAAAGAAGCTTTCTTCATCTTGAACATGATAATCTATAAATTCAGCCTCATAAGTAACGGTAGAATCAATGCTGGCATTGAGCGGTTCAGGTTCAAATTTTCCACGTCCACCCCCGTTAATTTGAATTCGATGTAGTTCATCCTTTTCAAATGAAATAATAACTGAATCACCAGAAGCAATATTTTTCCCCATGTATAATGAATCTTCAATTACGTGGAGTTCTGTATTTGCCATGCCCGACATTATTAGTGAGGAAAGGTCACCATCACTAAAATAGGCATTCATATTTGAACTATTCATTTCATCTCTAAATTTTTGGAAGACTCCATTCGAATCCAATTTTGCGTCCACTAAATTGGTGGCAAATGCATCATTTTGGATTGAGATTCTGTTAAGTAAAGAATCCATATATTGGATAGTCATATTGTTTCCAGAAAGGGATCTGTTTTGATTTGAAACAATTGCATTTTCTTCCAAAATCATTTGTTGGCTCACATCATCATATTTTATGATTTCTGCTTGAACATGGCGGTCAGATTCTACAATATTTACATTCCCTTTTGCCGTAAATGATGAACCACGATAGCCGGCACCTTTCCAATAATCGATAATTGAGGATGTTAGACGTCGGTCTTTTTGACTAAGCTGTACATTCCCTTGTGCATTGATTGAGTCAATAGCAGTCCAAAAAATCATATTTTCACAGGTAAGGGTATCGCCGGTATCAATCATTTTGGTGTTCCCCAACAGATGAAGTTCATTTCTATCTAAATATTGTAATGCTTTATCAGTAAAAAGTGAGAGGGAATCTTTGTAGATATATACATTATCTGTGAATTTACGGACAGATTCTCCATCGATTTTCGTTTGCTCAAATTCTCCCTCGGCTTGATAATGCCAACGGCTTTCAGAAAATAGACTCGAGATGATGGAAATTATGAGAATGAAGGGAATCAAAAACGATCCTTCCATAATTTATTCAATCGTTCCTTTAGAAATTTTTCTCGACCTTGATTAGATGGATTATAAAATGAAGGTGTCTCTGTAAAATTTTCTGGCATAAAATTGTCTTTTACAAAATGGTCAGGATATGAATGGGTATATTTATAGTTTTTTCCATAGCCTTCATTTTTCATTAATTTTGTAGGTGCATTTCGTAAATGAAGGGGAACCGAACCGGCCACGTTATCTCGCACATGGCTCATGGCATTATCAATGGCTTGATAC
>JABHHG010000180.1 GCA_018671635.1 Fidelibacterota bacterium
ATATCAATATTTGGATAATAATTTTGACTGTTTTGGAAATTGTATCTTTGAAGTTGATTGTGCTGGAGTTTGCGGAGGTAGTGTAATAGAAGATGCATGTGGCGAATGTGGAGGCAATGTTATTGATTCTATTGATTGTATTTTAATATGTGAAGAGGGTAATACTTTAGGCTGTGATAATATTTGTTACCCCACAGGGGGTGAACTCACTCTTGATGAATGTGGAATCTGTGGTGGAGATGATTCTTCATGTTTAGATTGTGCCGAAGAGCCCAATGGTAATGCATTCGAAAATGAATGTGGTTGCGTTGGTGGTTCAACTCTATTAGAAGAAGATTTTTGTATTGGTTGTAATGATCCAGCTGCAAACAATTATTGTGAAGATTGTTCCATTATATGTGGATTGTTTACAATACCTAATGATTGCTGTACTTATTATGTACAGGGTGATGTAAACTTTGATGGTGTCTTAAATATTTTGGATGTGGTAAGTCTAGTTAATTATGTTCTAGATATTATACCATTTTCAGACGAACAAGTTGCAGTTTCAGATATTACTCAAGATGATGTTATCAATATATTGGATATTGTTAGCCTTGTAAATATCATCCTTGCTAGCTGATTTGACTTCCAGTTGGTTTATTTGAAATTATTTTTTATAAAATAATTAGAAACGAATAAGTGTAGAAGCAATTGAAAGTCCCGCGCCGGTCCCTATCAAATAGACTAAATCACCTCGCTTAAATCTACTTTCTTCAAATCCAATCGCAAGTGCTAATGGAAGTGATGCGGCCACACAATTTCCCGTATATGCAATAATATCCATTACTTGCTCCGAATTAAACTTACCATATTTCACATAGGCTTTTACAGCTAGTCCCGATGCTTGATGAGGTACGAGTAGTGTAATATCTTTACGATTTATGCCTATTGTTTTCAAGTCATCATTGAGCATGGTATAGACATGTTTACGGGCCATTTTATAAATCATGGGCCCATTCATAGTGAATAAATTATCCGTATCTTTCGTATTAGGATCTTGGGGATGCTTATTGGTACCGCCACCTCGAACTTCGGTGTACGTGGCACCTTCGGGCCATGTTTTCATATTCCAATGCAATAGGGCACTCTCTGAGGATTCATTGGCGGGTTCAACCAGCACAGCAGCAGCAGCATCTCCTAATAATGATGAACTTTCTGGCTCACTAAAATTTCGCCCGCAAGTACCTCGGTCAGATGATACAATTAAAATTCGTTTATAATCTCCACATACAATAAAATTATTTGCCGTTTTGAGAGCAGTCAAAAAGGATAAACAGGTAGCATGGACACTAAAAGATGGAATTCCTTCATAGCCCAATTGAGCTTGAATAAATGTTGAAGTATCAGGAAGGGTTTGTTTGGGTACCCCTGAAGCATTCAAAATTAAATCGGGGGGCGGACCATCATTTAAAGCCTTTTTAGCAGCAATAGCACCCATCTCATCCACATCAATTTGAGATACTCTTCGTTCACGAATTCCCGTTCGAGAGAGTATCCAATCTACACTTTTACCAATTTTTGGGGCCAATGATTCAGAGGTTTCTATTTGCTCAGGTAAATAATATCCTAAGCCTGTAATCCGCATATTAGAAATTATAAGTCGCCTCTAATCTGAAATGTGAAAAGTTCTCCATGGCATTAAAAGTGTAACTATTATTTAAGTTTGAATTTCCTGAAATTTTATTAATGGCAGTACTAATATTTATTTTACTTGAAAGATTATATTTAAATTCAATTTCAATTAAATTACCATGATTTTTAATATCATAAAAAGTTCTCAGGTTAGCTTCTAAATTATTATCCATAAAAAATCGTTTTGCATTCAAATAAAAAACAGATGAATTGTGCATATACATAGTCTCAGTCTCTTCATCTTCATGCATGGTGAACATGAAAATTGGAGATCCAAGTGTGGGAATGAAATTATTTCTAGTTGTAAAATCAATTCGACCAATCTGTGAGGGTGTACCGTTTGGGTGCAAACCATCAGAAATATTAAGTAGATTATATGATAAAAATTGTCCAAGTAATGTAATATCAAAAAACAGATTAGGATATTCAAATTCAATTAAATATTCATAGTAATTAGCAGTAGTTGCTACACCAAAATATAGATCTTGAACTATAAAACAGGGTGGATTACCCAATATTAAATCAACCTCTACTTGTTCGGGAAAACAGATGTCAGCATATTCTCCATTATAGTCCCTTAAAATATCTTCATCTTTTTTGATTTCATCAGAAGTATTGTAAAATGCTATTTCAGTATTAACTCGCATATCACCAATAAAAGTCGATAAACCTATTCCTAAAACCTCAGTATTTCTAAAGCTTAATAGTGGATCCTCATATGGTGCTATTAGTTTTCCTGCATTATCTGTCCATGTTGATGCACCAAATAATGACATAAGGTGGTCATATCCTGTGAAATAAGAAAAGGTGAAATCTATGTTATGTATTGGTGTTTCAAAATTGACTCCTAATTGTTGAGGTTTGTTGATATTTTGAATTTTTAAATTTTCAGGTAAACTGTCAATTGTGATGGGCATTTCTGGATCACCTAACGGTAGGTAGTGAGGTGTATGGCCTGGAATATAAATTATTTG
>JABHHG010000186.1 GCA_018671635.1 Fidelibacterota bacterium
AATTGGAGTAATGCCATTTGTGCGGTAGCATCTTGCATGGCCACACGGTCGGGTCTAAAATCAGCATAATCTTCACCTCGTGAGTAAGCAGTAACATCTTTCCATAAATGCGAATATAGATTTTTTTCGGTGAGAGAAAGGGGTTTGCCCAATAAAGTTCGTGCTTCGCTCACACGTACAGGTAATTGTGCATAATGCTTTTGTATCATGTCAAAATTGAAAGCCATCATTTTCCTTATTTAAAATTAGGGGGTAGAAATAAAATGCTCATCCGACGGAACTTGAAGCCAAATAGAGCCTTTAAATTTACATCTTTTTTCAGATTATTTCCAATTGACAAGATGTATATTTATATCAACCGAACTAAATTTGGATTCATGGATTTCCTGAAAAATAGAATTTTACCTATTCAATCGATAATATATATTTTTTTTCTGCCTATCACTTTGGTGGCAGAAACGACTGAATATATCATTATCACATCTTCAACTTTAGCGGAGGCTGCAGACAGTGTCATGATGTTGCATTCAAATTATGTGGATGAAGCATCTCAGTTAAATACAAACGTCGTTCTCGTGGAGGCTGAAATTAGTGCCAATGAAATTCGAACACTCATTCTAGGTGAAATCCAAGTGAATGATGATTTACAATATCTTCTTCTCTTAGGGGATGAAACCATTTTACCCCCTATTTACAAAGATGATAATCCCTCAGATGACTTTTATTCCACAATTGATGAAACTTCTGGAATTCCCCAACTTGCCACGGGAAGAATACCTGTAGATAACTTGAATGATGCACTTGCCGTGGCTGAAAAAATTATAGTGTATACCCTCAATCCTTCGCCTGGATTATGGCGAAGTAAAGTGGCGCTCATTGCTGACGATCAGCATAAGAGTGATTCTTACAAGAAAACTGAACTTGACCACAGCGAAAACTCAGATATTCTTTTTGATACACTTAAAAGTGTTCTCAATCCCCTTCCCTATTATGGCACATTATACCAAGCTGAAAACGGGTCCGATGGACTCCTTCAACCTGAGTTAAGCATGAATGTTTTAGATATCATCAATGATGGCATTGGACTCATAAACTATATTGGGCATGGTTCTACCACCACACTTTCAGATGAAAAAATTATTGATATGGACAGAGACCTGAATAAAATTTGCCCTCCCCATTCTGATTGTGCGTCTGAGGGTCGACTTCCTATTTGGGTGGTGGGCACCTGCTCATTTGGTCAATATGATGGATTCGATACTATGTCAGAAGCACTATTGATACATGAGGCGGGGGCTATTGCATTAGTTGCCACCACGCGTAGCATCGGTGCCAATACCAACTTTAATTATCTAAAGAGACTCTTTACGCAAATTACTGATTTTGTAAATGATGCGAATTCACATTATCGATTAGGCGATTTGGTAAAATTATCTAAATCTGGTACGGGCAGTGAATATCTCTTTCACCTTTTTGGTGACCCTGCATTGCCATTACCATTTCCCAAGTTGAGTTCAGAATTGATCACCCAAGGAAATATTCCCAGTAATTTCACAATACTTGCTGAAGAAAGCCTTCAGTTGGATACTGATAATGAATCCTCCATTATCATCTCCACATTACCTCAAGAACACAAATTATTTTTTGACGAAGATTCATTAGTGGTTTCAATTCCTGGAGATGTGATTTATCAGGGCAATACCACCGCTGAAAATGTTTGCTTCCGAATTCCATTAGATGCACCAACCTGTGATACCTGTGCGGTGAATGTAAGTCTGTATTCTCATGAAATTGGCGCCCAATCAGGGCAAATTCAGTTCATCAATAATATTCCCCTATTACCCCTATTAGAGAATGGGGGAATAAATGAATTAGACGACATAGATGGACCACAAATCTCAGTTTTCTATTTGGGGAATACCATCAACAATGGAATCACATTGCCACCAAGTGCGAACTTGACACTACAAATTATTGACCCATTGGGATTGAATTTAATGAACGGATTTCAGCACAATATTCGATTTTGGTTCGACCATAATTATACATCCTATTCGGTGGATCCACAGCTATTTCAGTATGAAGAATCTTGTGCCAATGGTACGGCCACGCTATCCCTCCCCCACAATTTACCCATGGGTGAAAATATTTTATATATTGAGGCATGGGATAGTGCCAATAACCGAAGTGAATTTCAAATCAATATCAACATCCAACTAACGGATGTATTTCAGGCATATCAAGTGTATGCAATGCCAAATCCTTTCACCGAAACCACCCATTTCACCTTTTGGATTTCTAGAGACAATACTGCAAATGTTAGCATTGATATTTTTAATCCAAACGGGACTAAGATAATACAATTGCAACAAAGTTGTCCATCTGGATTCAATTCCATAAAATGGGATGGTTTCAGCGATTCTGGTGAAGATGTTGCAAACGGGCCCTATGTTTACCATCTAAAAGCGACAGCTGACGGAAATATTTTTGAAAAATTATTCAAAGTGGCAAAATTAAAATGAAACTCATTTTGGCATCACAAAGTCCGCGACGTAAACAAATTCTAACTCGACTGAATATCCCCTTCGGTATAATTGTTTCTGATGTGGATGAATCTATTTTCTCATCTGATGGAAGCCCTGCAGGTTATGCACAAGAATTGGCATCCATAAAATGTGAAGATGTTAGTAGAAATTATACAGATTATTTAGTGGTGGGTGCCGATACCATCGTCATATTAGATGGCAATATAATGGGAAAGCCTTCTGACAAACAAGATGCCATGAACATGCTCCAAATATTAAGCGGAGATACCCATGAAGTGATTACTGCAATTTCA